>CAZFJG010000006.1:15055-18941 GCA_964519285.1 uncultured Synergistales bacterium
AGATCAATTGGTATTGCAGGTTTTGCTGCCATGAAAGCTCTATCAACAAGAAATAATGATCCTGCCCATGCATCGAGGCCATTTGACGCAGATAGAGATGGTTTTGTAATGGGAGAAGGGGCTGGTGTTCTCGTAATGGAGGAGCTGGATCATGCTCTTAAACGAGGGGCCAAGATCTATGCTGAAGTCTCCGGTTATGGATCTACATGCGATGCCTGTCATATTACAGCCCCAGATCCTGAGGGAGATGGTGCAGTAAGGGCTATGAAAATGGCAATAAAGCAGTCGGGATGGGAAATATCAGACGTAGAGCTTATAAATGCTCATGGCACTTCAACAAGACTTAATGACAAGGTAGAATCTCTTGCAATAAGGAAAGTTTTCAATGAACACACAGATGATCTGCTTGTCAATTCAACGAAATCTATGATCGGTCATTGCCTTGGGGCAGCTGGAGCTCTGGAAACTATTGCTGCTATTCAGTCTTTTGAAGAAGGAGTCATCCATCCAACAATAAACTATGAGAATCCTGATCCCGAATGTAACATTCCTGTAGTAGGAGATAAAACTCTAACCGGGGATGTCAATAATATTCTGATAAACAGTTTCGGTTTTGGAGGACATAACGGAGTCCTTGCCATTAAAAAGTTCCTGGAGTGATCCTGTTGTTAGAAGAAAAGCAGGAATGGTGGGATAATCAGCTCCTTTTACTCCAGGAAAAAATGGGATATTATTTCAGTGATAGATCAAAACTTGAGGAAGCCCTGACCCATTCATCATATTCCAATGAGGCGGGGCTTCCATATTCTAACGAGAGACTGGAGTTTCTTGGTGATGCAGTTCTTGAAATAACAGTCTCCAGCTATTTGTATAAAGAATTCCCTGAGAAAAATGAAGGTGAATTGACAAGGTTACGTGCTGCTTTGGTACGTAATGATTCGCTTAATGAATGGTCAGGTTTTCTTGAGCTACCTGATATCCTGCTTTTAGGCAAGGGGTTATCCAGACAACGTAATACAGGAGAAAAAAATATCCACGAGTCTTTCATTTCCGATGCATTAGAGGCCCTGTTTGGTGCAGTATATCTCGATGGAGGATTTAATGAATCTTCAAGGGTTATCCAGAAATATATAGATTTTGCAAAAAAAAGTATCACAGGAACTTCAACTTCAGATCCCAAGTCCAGGCTACAGATCGAAACACAAAAACTTGGTCTGGGGCATCCTTCTTATGTCCTGGAATCTGTATCAGGTCCAGCTCATGAGCCAGTTTTTACGGTAAGGGTCTTTATTGATGAAAAACCCTTTTCCTGCGGAGAGGGTACTTCAAGGAAAGAAGCGGAATTCAGGGCAGCAGCAGAAAGCATGCAAGAGATCATGAATGATACTGAAGTGGGAAAATAAAAAAAGACATGTATTCAGGATGATACAGGGAGAATGATCGCTTTGACAAATGCCTTTAATGAAAAAATAATACTTGCACTGGATACTCCTTCGCCGAAAGATGCGTGGCACTTTCTCGAGATTGTCGGCAAGGAGATAAAATACGTGAAAGTTGGTCACAGGTTGTATTTCCAGGGTGGATCAGAATTTGTGTCTGAGCTTGTAAAAAACGGATATAATGTTTTTCTGGACCTTAAATTTCACGACATACCTAACACTGTTGCTATGGCCCTTCAGCCACTTATGGATGCTGGTCTCTGGTCCCTTACTCTTCATGCAGCAGGAGGAAGAGCAATGCTTGAGGCTGCAGTAAAAGAGAGAGAAAGATCCAGAGCCAGGACGAGATTGTTTGGTGTAACCATATTAACAAGCCATTCCGATGAATCCTGGAAGGAAGTTAATCCCGGATCTTCCTTCCAGGATACTATCACAGCGAGGGCAAAACTATGTGAAAAAGCTGGTTTGGACGGTTTAGTCTGTTCTCCATCCGATTTAAATATTATTCGAAGCCATGTCAGCTCGAATTTCCTTAAGATCGTTCCAGGTATCCGACTGGAAAGATCATTAGACGATCAGATGAGAGCTCAGACACCCGGAGAAGCTGTAAGAGCAGGAGCAAGTTACCTCGTGATCGGGCGTCCTCTGCTCAAGGCAGAGAATCCACTTCGGGTTATAAAAGAGATCAAATCTCAGTTGGGAGAAGATTAGAATGGTAACTGATTCTACAGTAAAGACTCTTGAGAAAATGCTTGAAGATAGTGGAGCTCTTCTTAGCGGGCACTTTCTTTTAACCTCAGGTTTACACAGCGGCAATTATCTCCAATGTGCTCTTCTATTGCGTTATACGGACTATGCTTCCTATGCAGGAGAAAAAATAGCCGAACATTACAGTTCCTGGAATATTGACGTAGTAGTTTCTCCAGCCATAGGCGGAATTATAATAGGTCATGAAGTTGCAAGATGGCTTAAAGTTCCTTTCATATTTTACGAAAGAGAAGCCGGTGAGATGCTACTGAGACGATTTCCAGAGCCCGGAAAGAAGAGAGTGCTTGTTGTAGAAGATGTTATAACTACCGGGAGCTCCGTAAAGGAAGTTGGAGAATCTCTTCTGGTTAGTGGTGCAGATTGGATATCTACTGCCTGTATAGTAGACAGAAGCAAAGGTAAACATGTTCTCGGGCAGGATCCCTTTGCCCTCTTGCAGGTCTCATTTCCTGTGTACCACCCCTCAGATTGTCCTTTATGCAGGGAGAATATCCCACTTGTGAAACCTGGCAGCAGGAACTTTAGCGAAAGGAATCAAAAGTAACCTTATGTATCACAACCTCCTTACGGGATTAATAAAATGCTGAAGGGAAAATTTTTAGTTAGAGTAGTTTTGATATTCCTGATGGTCTTTAATTTTGGTTTTGTAACACCAGCCATGGCGGTAGAAAAGGAAAATCTGAGGATTACAGCTTCAAACCCTCTTTTAGGTATGATCGCCACTTTTATCGGAGGAGTGGAGGTTAATGTTACCAGCCTGACAGTGTTCAGGGATGGTAAGTTTGTTACGAGTGGTGACATAACCAATTCCCTCTCAGATGCAGAGTTCCTTTTCCTTGATGAATATGAAGCTGCAAGTACAGATATATACAATGACGATGATGACTCTTTACATTTTTTATACAGTAGGGTTCCATACGAGCGCAGAAATGTCAATTCTCTTTTTTACGATCCTGCGACTTTGCCCTTTGTAGCCCAGAAAATCATGAACGTTTTGACGTCAATAGAGCCAGAAAGCTACTTCTATTTTCAGAGAAGGCTTGCAGAATTCAGGTCAAGGCTGCAAAGTGCAGTCGAATTGGGACGCAATCTCCTTGAAGGAGCAAGAATACTTGATCTTACTGTCCATACTTCTTATCTACTAAAATCAACAGGATGCGATATACAGTTACCTGAAGAGGGATTCTGGGAAAAACTGACTGCAGAGAACAGCAGGGATTATTATAATGACGTGTTTTACGACAGCAAAAAGCAGGGACGGTTCATTGTTTGTGATGCCTGGACCCCTGCTTCTTTATCTAAACTTGTTGAAGAGGAAAATCTTGGGATAACCCTTTCTCCTCCAGAAGTTTCAACTGAGTATATACTACATTTAAACAAACATTTCCTTCATATCTGGGACAATCTGAGGGAAGTCTCTCAATGATATGGTAATCTGGGAAACTCCCCTTTCAGCGTTGTCTATATCAGTTCTTTCCAGTCCCTCCATAGCTGGTACTATATCCTGTTCCTGAGCTCGATCTTTCCATTACCTTTTGAAAATTCACCTATTATACAAGAACAGGTGAAACCTGACTCAATCAGTTTACCTGTCAGCAAATCTGCTTTTTCACGTGGAACTGCGAGAAGAAGGCCTCCCGATGTCTGGGCATCAAATATCATGTCAACCTCGCAGTCAT
>CAZFJG010000006.1:19041-39643 GCA_964519285.1 uncultured Synergistales bacterium
AGAAGAAGGCCTCCCGATGTCTGGGCATCAAATATCATGTCAACCTCGCAGTCATCGAAGTTTTCCTTATTTTTAACATTGTCTTCGTACTGTATTCTGTTATTGTAAGTACCAGCCGGTATTAGTCCACTGTCGGCCAAATTTACTGATCCGGGAAGAACCGGAACATTCTCAATTCCCAGAACAATGTCCAGATCTTTCTCAGAGAGCATATCCAATACATGTCCCGCAAGGCCAAAGCCTGTGACGTCGGTGCATGCATTAATAGAATAGTGCATTTCAGGATCAATGATAGATGGAACATTGTTAAGGGTTGACATCCATTTGATTGACTCTTCAGGACCTTTCGGATCTTCGATCATATCGGCCTTTATTGCAGTTGATATCACACCAGTTCCTACGGGTTTAGTGAGTATAAGCAGATCGCCTTCCCGAGCTCCTGTGACTTTCCAGAGTTTATTCTGTTCAACTTCTCCGTAAACACATAGCCCATATTTAGGTTCTTCGTCATCTACACTGTGTCCACCTACCATAAGGGCTTTTGATTCATTGACCTTTCTGTAACCTCCCATCAGAACTTTCTCCAGTATATCCAGGCCCAGAGATTTCACAGGGAAACCAACAATGTTCAATGCAATAAAGGGTTTCCCACCCATTGCAAAAACATCACTCAGGGAGTTTGCTGCAGCTATTTCACCCCATTTTTCAGGGTCATCGACAATTGGAGTAACAAAATCTACAGTGAGTATTCCCGCTCTTTTTTCATCTATTGTCCATATTGCCGCATCTTCTCCGGATGCCCAGTTGGCTATTAACCTCTCGTGTGAAGCGAGGGGAATGTTCTTTAATGTCTGTGCAAGGTCCGCCGGACCAATTTTGGCTGCTCAGCCACTTGTTCTTGACATTTCAGTCAATCTCATAAAAGGCACCTCCATATATAGCATAAAAATTATAACATAATGTTATGGATTTTAAAGGCTTTCGGATAGAGGAGCATGAATGACATCTCCTGCAGAAAAAAAAGTGGTTTCTCCTCTTTCTGTCAAGACTGCAAGTTCTCCTTTTTGATTTATGTTTTCAACCTTGCCTTTAAAAATTCCTTTCCTGGTTATGACAGAAACGTTCCTTCCCAGAGTTGAGCAGTGTTTCCGGTATTCTTTTATTATCTCCTGGGATCCTTCATTTTCGAAAAGCTTGAGAATTTCATAAAAATACTGAAGGAAAAGAGACAGTAGAAAGGATCTGTTTATTTTTTTGCCTGAGAGCTGTTCAATGGTCGCAGCTTTGAAATCAGTTGTGTTCTGATTAAGTTTCTCTGAATTATTGACATTGATTCCTATTCCTGTAACGATATAATGCACGGAATCGATCTCCATTGAAGCTTCTGAGATTATTCCACAGAGCTTTGCGTTACCAGAGAGAATATCGTTGGGCCACTTCAGGTCACATTCAATACCTGCTGACGAAGAAATTGCCTTTCGAGCTGCAATTCCTGCGGCTAGATTAAGTATCTGAATTTGACCAGGGGGAATAACGGGTCGGGTTATTACGGAAAAATAAAGACCTTCAGGAGGTGACATCCATTTTCTGTCCATTCTGCCTCTTCCGGCAGTCTGCACTCTGGATATTACTGTAGTACCTGATCCTGATCCTGACCTGGCTAATCTCTTTGCTTCGATTTGAGTTGAATCGATACTTTCGAAAAGTATAATATTCTTGTACCAGGGACATATGGAACAGGTCAGGGCTGTAATGTAAGATACGGAAAGATCATTATCAGGCAACGAGACCAGTCTGTATCCTTTCTGGGGAATTGCTTCAATAATAAAACCTTCATTTTTCAGCGATTCTACAGCTTTCCAGATAGCCTGCCTGGATATTTCTGTACAGGAAATAAGATCTGAACTTGAGACCAGAGAAGGGCTTTGCTTTAATAACTTCATAAGGACCAGGGTCCTGTTAATATTACTTTTGATCATTCTGTTGTTTCTCCTTTCCCGAACGGTAACGATGATATAATGAAAATTCTTTACAGACAATCTTTTCAACCAATGGAGGTTTTTGAATGGCAAATAGTGTAAACAACAACGAAGTACTGGAAGAACTGCATTCACTTTTAGGTGAACTGCAGGACAGTCTTTGACCCGGCAGGTGAAAAGGAAAAGATCGCTGCCCTTGAGAAAGAAATGTCGCAACCAGGGTTTTGGAACAGGGATGATTCTCACCTGATCTCCAAGGAATTTTCTGAAAGGCAATCCAGAGTTACAGAACTTGAGAATGTCCAGAGTGCCTATGAAGAGCTTGAAACACTCATTGAACTCATAGAAGAATCAGATGATTCGGACCTGCAGACAGAGTTTGAGAAAAAATCTTCTGACCTGAAAGTGATACTGGAAGAATCAAGGCTCAGGCTTATGCTGAACGAACAATATGACGAGCAGAATGCCATTTTATCTATTCATGGAGGAGCGGGAGGACTTGATTCCCAGGACTGGGCTGAAATACTGTACAGAATGTATCAGCGCTGGGCAGAAAGGCATGAATACGGGATAAGGATACTGGATCTTCTTCAGGATGAGGAAGCGGGCATTAAGAATGTAACCCTGCTTATAGAAGGTTATAATGTTCATGGTTATCTCAAATCTGAAAGAGGAGTTCACAGGCTTGTAAGGATATCTCCTTTTGATACAGCGAAAAGAAGGCATACAAGTTTTGCTTCTGTAGATGTTTCGCCTGATCTGCCGGATGACGTGGAAGTCGAGATCAAAAGCGAAGATATAAGGGTGGATACTTTCAGGGCCAGTGGAGCCGGAGGTCAGCATGTCAACATGACCGATTCTGCTGTCAGAATAACACATCACCCTACAGGTATTGTTGTAAGCTGCCAGAACGAGCGGTCCCAGCACATGAACCGAAGTATGGCAATGCAGATACTTCGATCCAAGATCTATGAAAAGATGCATCAGGAAAGGCTGGACGAACTGGATTCCCTGCAGGAAGAAAAAAAAGATATTAGCTGGGGGAACCAGATAAGATCTTATGTTCTTCATCCTTACACAATGGTAAAAGATCACAGGACCGGTCATGAAACAGGAAACGTTCAGGCTGTCCTTGACGGTGATATAGACGATTTTATAATGTCTTACCTGTTATGGAGAACAGCGAAATAAATTCTCTCTAAACCAGAATTCTGGATAGAGATCCAAGTTGAGGTGCGATATGAAAAAACCTGTATTACTGACTCTGTTGATCCTGACTTTTAATCTTGTTTTTTGCGTCAGTCTTCTATATGCTGGACCTTTTATTCCGGTTTCTGACGTTATGAGCGTAAACGCGATAAAACCCGGAATGAAAGGATATGCTGTAACAGTTATAGAAGGAACGGAAACGGTAAGATTTCCTGTCGAGGTTATAAGTACTGTACCCCAGAAAAGCAAGCCTGGGAAACTTATATTGATAAGGGCTGGCGGACCTGTTATTGAAAAAACAGGTGGTATCGCTTCAGGAATGAGTGGCAGTCCGGTTTATATAGCCGGAAAACTTGTAGGTGCTATCGGATACGGATGGAACTTTTCAGAACATGATCTGGGTCTGGTCACTCCAATTGAAGAGATGGCTTCAATATGGGAGTGGCCTGAAGATCCGCCAGGTTTCCCTGTTCCTGTCGATATTACTCCAGTAAGTAAAGATCAGAAAGACGAGGGAAAAAACATAACAAGTCAGGATCTGGGTAGTAATATACTTTTTGAGGGAGCTTCAGCCGATATCCGAAGTCTGCCTGTTTATGCTTCCGGTATAAGTAACAGGGCTGCTGAAAATATAGGTAAAGTCCTTGATGAAAAAGTTGTCAACTCCATCATACCTGTCAATGACGATATCCCTGTGGAATATAACGCCAGACTTAAACCAGGCGAGGCAGTGGGAGTTCTGATGGCATGGGGAGATGTGTCCATGGGAGCTACTGGCACACTTACCTCTGTATCCAGAGATGGCAGGTTTGTAGCTTTTGCTCATCCTTTCCTTAATAGAGGTAATGTAGCATTTCCGCTGACACGTTCCTGGATCCACTCAGTAATACCAAGCGTCAGATCTCCATTTAAACTAGGTACACCACTTGCAATAGTCGGATCAGTAACACAGGACAGACCCCAGGGAATTGGAGGAAGAATAGGGAAGTTTCTTCCTGCCATAGATGTTTCTCTTAAACTTGAAGATACCGAGTTTTCTCGTTCTTCCCGCAAAAGGTTTCATATAGCAAGTGATCCCTTTCTTGTGTCAAAAATTTTCCCCGAATTATTGATAGGAGTAATTGATGACCTATGGGGACGAAAAGGAGAAGGTACCTTCAGGGTGGATCTTGAGATAGAGGGAGGAACTCTTACAGAAGGATGGACTACTTCCAATTATTTTTTTTCCGACAAAGATATTGCTTCAGTTGCAGCAGAGGATCTTAAGAGCATAGTGGATACTGTTTCCCTGAATCCTTTCCGGAAGATAAATCCCTTTGGTTTTTACATCAACATTCAGGCAACATCTGAGCCTAAAGTTCTGTATATAGAAAAACTCAAGGTAGACAAAAAGAAGATCAAGGCTGGAGAGGAACTGAAAATAGAGGTAACTCTGAGACCTTACAGAAAAAAACAGATAACAAAAGAATTTACACTCTCTGTTCCCGAGAAAGCTTTTGGCCCATGTGAAGTTCTTGTAAGGGGAGGAGGCATTTCCCCTATGGAACAGGAATCCATTTATCAGGGGCTAAATACTATTTCCTCCTTTAATGAACTTCTTGAGGAGCTGAATGCAAGAGAAGCTAATAATGAAGTTATTATCGAATTAGTATACAATGAAAAGCCAGGTAATGATCAAAATATTGATAACAACGAAGATAAACTTTTGAGTGAAGTTAAAGAAAGTAGAATGAAAGAGGGTACGTTGAGGATATTTAAGTCCAACTATTATGTAGAAGGTCTCTTAAGAAAAAATGTGACTGTTATACCCGTTTCAGAGGACGGAAACAGTTGAGTCAGAGATTTAAGTACCTGGAGATTAAAAGATGTTTATTACATTAGAGGGAATAGACGGTTCAGGAAAATCAACCCAGGCGAAAGCATTGTACGCATATCTCTCATCTGTGAAAGGCTCGCGCAATATTGTCTGGACCAGAGAGCCGGGTGGATGGGAAAGAGGGGATCTTGTCAGGAAGCTTCTGCTTAATGGAAGCCTTGAGCATCCTCTATCTGAGTTGTATCTGTTCATGATAGACAGGTGCGAACATGTATCAAGGGTAATAAATCCCGCAATAAAAGAGGGCAAGGTTCTTTTGTGTGAAAGATACACCGACTCTACGCTGGCTTATCAGGTATGGGGAAGAGATATTTCCTTTGATAGAGTAACTTCTCTTTTCAAATGGAGTGATTTCCCGGTTCCTGACATTACTCTGTGGTTAGATATGGATCCAGAAAAAGCCTGTGATCGTACATTGTGCAGGGGAAGAAACGACAGGATAGAATCAGGTGGAGTGCCTTTCATGAAAAAAGTAAGAAATGGTTATCAGGAACTATCGTGCATGTTTCCGGAAAGAATAAAAAAGATCAATGCCGAGGAGAGTCCACAAAATGTTACAGCTTCGATCATTGCAACAATTGACAGCTTTACCTTATAGAAGGGTTGATTATTTTTCTCTTCGAACGGGAAAAATGAATGAATGAACCGGAAACATTGATAACCTCATCCTCTGGATACCAAAAGATCGCTGGTTTTCTCAGGAAAGGGGTTATACCAAGAGTCCTTGCAATCAAGACCCAGCCACGACTTTACGAGGAATGCGCTTTAGCCTTTTCCAGACTTTTTTTATGTCATCAATTTACAGGAAATGATAGCTGTTCCTCCTGTCGTGAATGGCGCGAGAAGTCGCACCCTGATCTTGTTCTTTCAGGTGATCCTGAAAAGGTGCCAGGAATAGATGTATGCAGGGAACTCCATCATGAACTTATGCTTACACCTGTTATATCAAATTACAGGGTTGCAGTTATTTATGGAGTGGACAGAATATCTGTCAACGCTGCAAACAGCATGCTTAAATTTGCAGAAGAAACCCCTGAAAAAGGAATTATTATTTTTCTTCATGAGAAGGATAATATTCTGCCAACTCTTCGAAGCAGGATCTGGCCTGTAACAGTATTGGACCGGGAAGTCCTGGCTCCTTGCAGATTACCTCAAGGTGATCCTGAGTGGTTAGACTGGGTCGAAAGAACAACAAGAGAGGGAACTGAGTCTGTTCAGTTATCTCTCAACGGATGGATAAGTTATGCACTTGAAAAAAAAGAGTATAATCTGGCAGGCAAACTGGAAAAACTCCGGTTAATCGCAGATAATAAAAAATTGTCAAATGCTATGCTGTCAGATCTTGTTTTTTTGTCAATTAAGGAGGGTATTTCCTTTGAGCATATATTTGGTGATATTTGGTAAACCCAGATATCTTGGCATTGCTTCTATAGAAGACATTGTGCCTTCTAATGGAAGCAGGATAGTAATAGACAGTATGAGGGGTCTGGAAACTGCGATAGTAGCAGGGCCGCTCACTAAGGTACAGGAAGAAAAGTTCAGGTCCAGTTGTAACGAAGATCATTCGGATGGTCAGGCCCGGGGAAACGAGCCAATGCTTCAGAATGTTACATTCAAAGGTTTCCCTGATGAAAGCGATATGACAACTCTGAAAGAGCTTAGTGAGGAAGAATCATTAATTCTTGAAAAATCCAGGAAGATCCTTTCCGAGCATGACCTTCCCATGAAAGTTGTAGATGTAGAGTATATTCTGGATCGAAAAAAACTTTTCTTTTACTTTACATCTGAACAAAGGATAGATTTCAGGGCCTATGTAAGGGATCTTGCCAGGGAATTTAAAACCAGGATAGAGTTAAGACAGATAGGAGTTCGTGACGAAGCTAAAACTGTGAGAGGGCTGGGTCCGTGCGGTCTTCCCTGTTGCTGCAGTTATTGGCTTCAATCCTTTACTCCAATATGCATTAAAATGGTAAAGGAACAGAACCTGGCTCTTAATCCAACAAAAATATCCGGCATTTGCGGACGTTTAATGTGTTGTATGAGTTATGAACATGACAATTATCATGATCTATGGGAAAAATTGCCAAAACCTGATGCTAAGATCAAAACACCCAAGGGCAATTTTATTGTTAATGGAGTGGATATAAAGTCTAGATCAGTATTATTGAGAGCTCCTGAAGGAACGATATTTAAGGTACCGGTGTCGGATTTTGAGAACATAAAAAACAGAATAACCAGTGGAGAAACCCTTGAGGATCTATACGAACAGGGGATCCTTTCTGCAGGTATTTCTGAAGATCTTGACATCCAGGATGATACTGAACTTACAAAACTTGAACCATTGACCCTGTCTTCTGAGATAACTGAAAAGAAATCTCATGGAAAATTACAGAAAAGCGAAGGCAAGAACAGAAGTCCGAAGAAACCTTTGAAAGACAGAAACAAAAATGAACAAAAGGCGGAAAGTCCTTCTGATTCGGAGAAGAAAACAAAGGACGGAGTAAAAAGTAAAAAGAAAAGAAGAAGCAAAAAAAGGCCTCCATCTCAAGATGGAAAATCATCGGGCAAACAGGATAATCAGCCTTCGGCGAAAGGGAAAAAACCTGTCAAAAAGAGAAAGTACAGAAAAAAACCTGAGCAGAAGGATAAGGGAGACAAAAAACAGTAAACATACAGCTCTTTTGTCCAGGATATGTATTAGAGGAATGGTGATGAATTAAATTGTTTCGTTCGATCGGTGATAAGATCAGTAAGGTAAAAAACACCTGGAGTTCCGGAATCCTCAATGTTTTCAAATCAGCAAGAATCGATGAGAATTTCTGGGAAGAACTGGAGGAAACTCTGATCTCCGGTGATGTTAGTCTCGAACTGACAGATGATCTGATAGAAGAACTGAAAGATCAAGCCAGCAGGAAGAACATAAAAGAATCTTCAGAACTGCTGAAGGTCTTTTCTGATCTTCTTGTTGAAAAGATCAAGCGGATTGACGGAATGGGAGAAGAATTGACATCTCAGCAAAAACCATACGTGATAATTCTGACAGGAGTAAATGGTTCAGGTAAAACTACCAGTGCGGGGAAACTGGCTCTGAAATACCTTGATGCAGGGAAAAAGGTTATTTTTGCCGCTGCTGATACTTACCGTGCAGCTGCAATTGAGCAGCTTAAGATATGGGGAGAAAGAACCGGAGTGAGAGTTATTGCCCAAAAGCACGGGAGTGACCCTGCTTCCGTAGTTTTTGATGCGATAAGCGCTGCAAAATCTTCGGATGCAGATGTGGTTATTGCAGACACCGCTGGTAGATTGCATTCACGGCATAACTTAATGGAGGAATTGTCCAAGATCTACAGGATAGCAAAAAAAGAAGCGGGGGAAAGTAACGTAGGTGTTCTTCTTGTGCTGGATGCTGTGATGGGACAGAATGGGCTCAGACAAGTTGAAGAATTCAACAGGATCCTGCCTCTCGATGGTATTATTCTTGCAAAATATGACACTACAGCCAAGGGCGGTATTATTCTCACTGTTGCTGAGAAACTCAGAGTCCCAGTGAGGTATCTGGGGCTTGGCGAACAACCACAGGACCTTTGTGGTTTTGATCCTGAAAGTTTTATTGAAGCTTTACTCGAAAGACGTGCAAATTAAAGTTCACACATTTGTGAATGTTTCTTTCAGGAGGAAACATGACTGTACAGAAGGTTAAACTTATTACAGGTATTCTTTATCCGGACGATATATTTCTAAATTGGGTTCTTTCCGAGGTTTCCCGTAAATGGGGAACAAGGGAAAGGTTAAGTTCTCCATTCCCTTTTGACAAGACTGACTATTACAGAGATATTTCTCCTGTTCTTTACAGAAGATTTGTGTCTTTTCAGGGTCTTTTCGATCCAGGAGAGCTCGTATCCTTTAAACTTGGGGCATGCGAGATCGAGAGCAGGAGTGGATCAAATAGAAGGGTTAATATTGACCCAGGTTATATCGATGGTGCCAGGCTTGTACTTGCATCAACTAAAGATCATTCTCACAGGATCTACATTGGGGAAGGTATCTATGCTGAGGTTACCATGAGATTCAGGTTTGGAAAATGGGTTCCTTTCGACTATACATTTCCAGATTTTGCTTCAGGCATTTATGATCCCTTCCTGGAAGAGGTCAGGAAGGATTGGTTAAAACAAAGGCGGCAGGGAGGTTGTCAGATTGATCGAGAGATATGAAACTTCAAAGATGAAAGAAATATGGTCAGAACAAAATAAATATCAAACCTGGCTGAATATTGAATTGGCTGTCTGTCGTGCATGGTATAAGGCTGGAGTTATTCCGGTAGAGGATCTGGATAACATTGAGAAAAATTCCTCTTTCGATGTGGAGAGGATCAAAGAGATAGAAGCAACAGTACACCATGATGTTATCGCATTTGTAACCAATGTTGCAGAGAACACGGGACCTTCAGGGAGGTACATCCATCTTGGAATGACAAGCAGCGATATTCTGGATACAGCTTCCTCTTTACTGATCAGGGAATCCCTTGAACATATTCTTGAAAAGACCAGAAAAGTTTCTGAAAGTGTTCTTTCTTTAGCACAAAGGACCAGATTTACTCCCTGTGTAGGAAGAACCCACGGTATTCATGCAGAACCTATGACCTTTGGACTTAAACTGCTCAACTGGCATTCACAGTTTGAAAGGGACATAAAGAGATTATCAGAAGCTATTTGTGTTATTTCTTTCGGTAAACTTTCTGGAGCAGTAGGAACATATGCCCATTGTCCTCCGGAAATCGAAATTGAAGTCTGCAAAGAGTTGGATTTAACGCCAGCTCCTGTATCTACTCAGATACTTCAGAGAGACAGACATGCCCAGATTATATCAGCCCTGTCTTTTGTTGCTTCCACTATAGAAAGATGTGCAACAGAAATAAGACATCTCCAAAGAACTGAAGTTCTTGAAGTACTTGAACCCTTCGGGAAAGGGCAGAAGGGTTCTTCAGCGATGCCCCATAAAAAAAATCCCATCATATGTGAAAGACTTTCCGGTATGGCAAGGCTCCTTCGAGGTTATGCATCTACTGCTATGGAAAATATTGCTCTATGGCATGAAAGGGATATAAGTCATTCATCAGTTGAAAGAGTTATCTGGCCTGATTCATTCCATATTGCTGATTACATGCTTGACAAATTCGAAACAGTAACAGAAGGACTGAATCTGAACATAGAGAATATGAAGAGAAATCTCGATTTCACAAAGGGACTTGTTTTCAGTCAGAGGGTTCTCCTTGAGCTTGTGGACAAATTCTCCTTTACCAGGGAACAGGCCTATTTCATTGTTCAGAATAATGCAATGAAATGCTGGAAGGGTGAAGGAGATTTCTGTGATCTGCTTTCTGCAGACTCTGATATTTCTTCAATTATTTCTCGTAAAGAACTGGAAAAGCTATTTGATTACAATTATTATTATAAATATGTAGATCAGATTTTCGAAAGATTTTCAACTCGCTGATGTTTACTTTCTCACTTTTAGTGTCTGGAGGTATTCAGAATGGCTGCTCCTGATAGAAATATGGCTCTTGAGCTCGTAAGAGGTACAGAGGCTGCATCAATGGCTGCAGGAAGATGGATGGGCAGGGGAGACAAAAACTCTGCCGATGGTGCTGCTGTACACGCCATGAGAAGCATGCTCAACAGTGTATGCATGGATGGTACAGTAATAATAGGAGAGGGAGAGAAAGACAGGGCTCCAATGTTATATAACGGAGAAAAACTTGGAACCGGACAAATGCCAAGTGTGGACATTGCAGTAGATCCAATAGATGGGACCCGTCTTGTTTCACTCGGATTGCCCGGAGCTATAAGCGTTGTGGCAGTTTCCGACAAAGGAACCATGTATAATCCGGAGGATCTTTTTTACATGAACAAGATCGTTACCGGGCCTGAAGCTGCTGATGTTATAAATATTGAAGCCTCTGTAGAGAATAATATTCTCAACGTTGCAAAATGCAAACAAAAGGCAATAGAGGATATAACAGTTGTTATTTTAGACCGTCCAAGGCATGAGGACCTGATTTCTGAAATCAGGAAGATCGGCGCAAGGATAAAAATGATCCCTGATGGAGATATTGCCGGTGCTTTGCTTACATGTAAAGCTGAACAGGGGATGGATCTTCTGATGGGTATTGGAGGAGCCCCGGAAGCCGTTATAACTGCTTGTGCTATGAAAGCTCTTGGTGGGAACATGCAGTGTCAGATCTGGGCACGTGATGTCAGGGATATAGCAAAGGCAAGAGATAAAGGGATCGATCTTGATGCAGTTCTCGGACTTGACGATCTGGTAAGCAGTAATAATGTATTTTTTGCAGCTACAGGTATAACTGATGGTGAATTTTTAGAGGGAGTGCGATACCAGGGATCCAATATACGTACAAGTTCAATAGTTATACGGTCCCGATCGGGTACTATCCGCTATGTCGAAGGTATCCACAAACTGGAGAAACTTTTACACATAAGTGACGTTGATTATCTTAAAGGACTCTGATTAGTGACAGGATAGAAAATTCGGTGTATTATATTTAATAACTTTTTTAATCATTCCTGATCGATAGATGCAGCTTATCTGGGGTTCATCATTTCAGGAATGACAAAACGTAACAGGGAGGAAATTATTTCATGAAAGGTACTGTCAAATGGTTCAATGCAACAAAGGGTTATGGTTTCATCACAAGCGAAGAGGGTAACGATGTATTTGTTCATTTTAGTGCTATTCAGATGGATGGATTCAAGACCCTTGAGGAAAATGACACAGTAAGCTTCGAGGTAACAGAAGGAGAAAAGGGACCTCAGGCTGCTAATGTTGTTAAGGAGTAAACTTACAACATCTCATTTTAATTGTTGAACTTATCTAATGGGACCTGGCTCCAGAACCGGGTCCCATTAATTATTTTCGAGACCATTTAAATGCTCCAATTACCGCCTGACCTGCAGAAACACATTCGTCATTGGTTGAAAGGTATTTGTGAACAAGTGGGATCAAGTCTTTCCTCTTCAGCAAAACCTGTGTTAGGTTCAGCAGGCGTCTGTTTTGCCATACCCCTCCGGATAGTACAACATGTCTGATTCCCGTGTCTGCAGCAATAGCCTCTGCTATATTTGCAAGAGTTTCTGATAGTCCGAAGTGAAATGCTGAACCTATCTGTTGATTTGACAGCCTGTCCCTGTTTTGTGTTATCCAGTGTACAGTTTCTCTCCAGTCAAGGATCCATTCCCCTTTTTCTTTAAAAAATCCAAAGGGTGCCTTCATGCTGCCTTTAGATTGAGCTTCCAGGTTAATGGCAGCTTCTCCGTCATATGAAATAACTGGTGATATACCGAGAATAGCAGACACTCCGTCGAAAAGTCGTCCGGCAGATGTGGTAACTGGAGCTTCATCAATGGTCTGAAGGATGATTGGAATTAAATGTTTTTTATCTGGCCATAGTTTTTCTGCAATAGAAAAAGTTTCCACCTTGTCGAATGTGCTGTTGAGCAGGGATAATGCATAGCGCCAGGGTTCGAGGACTGACTTTTCCCCCCCAGGGAGAAAAGAAGAAAGAAAGTGTCCTGCTCTTGAAAAGTTTTTGATATCTCCTGTGAAAAATTCTCCGCCCCATATTGTTCCATCAGTTCCATATCCAGTTCCGTCAAGAATAAGCCCAATAGCCTTGTCCCAGTGTTCGTTTTCTGCGAGGCATGAAGCAAAATGGGCATGATGGTGCTGTACCTGTAATATTGATGATCCATGGATGCCCGTTTCTTCAGCAGCAATACTGGTAGATATGTACTGAGGGTGCATATCACAAACCAGGTATTCAGGTTTCAGGTTATAGAGTTTCATGAAATGCCTTAAAGCTTTTCTGTAATAATTTACTGTAGGTAGCTGCTTCAGGTCTCCCAGATACTGACCGGGGAAAAGTATTTTTTCCTGCGTCAGGGAAAAAGTGCTTTTCATTTCTCCTCCTGCGCCGAGGACAACAGGCGCATTTACAGGAATTCCAAGAGGGGAGGGTACAAAACCTCGAGACCTGCGAATCAGAATGCTGACTTTCCCGGCATTTGATATAACTGAGTCGTCTATTGGCATATATATATCACGGTTATGCATCAGGAACAGATCTGCCACGGATCCAAGTTGCATCAGTGCTTCTGAATTGTCAGCTATTATTGGGCTGTCGCTAATGTTGGCACTGGTCATTACAAGTGCGTCAAATTCCTTCATTATCAAATGATGAAGAGGAGTATAGGGCAGCATGATTCCAAGGGTATCCTGTCCCGGAGCTACTCCTTCATCTATTCTGCAGTTCTTTCTCCTGTAGCAGATCACAATAGGTCTTTTGGAGGATCTTAAAAGATCTTTCTCTTCTTCCCTTATAATGCACAGCTCTTCTGCTACTGAAAGGTCCTTTACCATGAGAGCAAAGGGTTTGCCTTTTCTCCTTTTCCTGCCTCTCAGTCTTTCAAGGGCCTGACCGTTAAAGGGGTCACAGGCAAGGTGGAAACCTCCAAGGCCCTTAATGGCGAGGATCTTCCCTGATCTTAAATTATCTATGGATGTATCTAAGGCTTTTTTGTTTTTTCCCAGTATATTCCCGTCGCTGTCAGTAATCCACAAAAAAGGTCCACATACGAAACATGCATTGGGTTGAGCGTGATATCTTCTGTCTTTTTCGTTGTTATATTCCCTGTAGCAATCCGGGCACATTTCAAATTTTTCCATGGTAGTTTCAGGTCTGTCGTAGGGCAGATTCTTTATGATAGTATATCTGGGTCCGCAATTCGTGCAGTTGATAAAGGGGTAACCATATCTTCTATTGGCAGGATCGTCCATTTCATGGAGGCATTCCTGGCATGTAGCTATATCAGGGGGGATCAACACTCTTTGACGATCCATCCTTTTGCTTTTTACTATGGTGAATTCCGATGAAAAATTCTGGTCAATGTGTTTTTCCCTTGTAAAGTCTATGGATGTTATGGTTGAAACATCAGGTTTTTCTTTCTTAAGTCTTAAAATATATTTATCAATATCTTCCTTTTTACCCCTGAGAATTATTTCAACGCCATCAGAAGTATTTCTGACAGTTCCTCCCAGGCTCATTTGCCGGGCAAGCTTAGCACAGAAAGGACGAAATCCGACTCCCTGTACAATTCCACAGACAAGGAATGTTATTTCATATGCCATTGACAAACCTCCAATCTCAAGGCATTTTAATGCAAGAAAGCAAACAACTCAAGTTTGGGAGAGTAATTGTCAATGATCAATGAATTCTATCACAGAAAACAGATAATTGTAGTAGAGGGTTCAGGAAAGGGAAAAACAACATTTGCAATGGGTATTGCAGCGAGAAATACCTTTATTGGTGGAAATTCCGTAATTGTACAATTCATGAAGGGTTATCCCTATTCTGAAACAGGATCTTTGGAAAGGATACCAAACCTGGAAATAAAACAGACAGGTACTCCATATTTTGTTAAAAAGGGCAGTCCTTCAGCCATAGATCTTGATGAAGCAGAAAGGGGATTACAGATAGCCAGAGAGTCCTCCAAAAGAACTGAGGTCAATCTGTTAGTTCTGGATGAGATCAATGTTGCAGTGACATATGGATTGTTGCAGGAAGAGAAGGTAAAAGGAATTCTGTCTTATCCTTATGGACCGGATAAAATATTACTTACCGGGAGATATCCCACCGCCGGAATAGTCGAAATGGCTGATGTGCATATTGTAATGCAAGAGGTGTCTCATCCATTTCATTCCGGTGTAATGGCCAGAAAAGGTATCGATTATTGAAACCGTGTAGAAATTTAAAAATATGAGTTAAGTACTGTAATTTATTAAGATCCTTTTTGGGCAGTATCCCTGTATGGTTAAATAAATTAAATTACTTGAAGTTTAAATTATTTGAATTACAGTTTTATACTTTCCATAATATCGACAGAAAGGTTTGTTTTTAAATGGAAAAGGTCCTTCTCGGAATGAGTGGAGGTGTAGATAGTGCAGCATCAGCATTGGTATTAAAAAAGCGGGGTTATGAAGTCACAGGTCTTTACCTCCATATGACCGGGGATCAGGCTGAAACTGTTCGCAAACTTGACTCTATCAGAAAAAAACTCGATATTGATATTTTTGAAATAGACGTTAGCCAAAGTTTTCAGGAAATAATCAGTTCTTTCAGAAATGCCTATCTTTCCGGACTTACTCCAAATCCATGCATAATGTGCAATCCCCTTATCAAGTTCAGATATCTGTTGAGGGAAGCTGACAGACTGAGTATCTGCAAAATTGCTACTGGCCATTACGCTCGAATAACCGAAAAGGAAGGTTGCTTTTATATACAGAGAGGAATAGATATTATAAAAGATCAGAGTTACATGCTCTACAGGCTCGAAAACAGCAGCCTGAACAGGATACTCTTTCCTATTGGGGATATGTATAAAAGTGATATCGTTAAACTGGCCGAAGGGGAATTCGGGAGTGAAATATGTTCTCAGAAAGAGAGTCAGGACATTTGCTTTCTTCAGAAAAAGGGACTTCAGGAATTTCTTCGGGAAAATGCTGCCTCGCAATTACAGAAGGGAATTATTGTTGACCATAAAGGCAATGTTCTGGGTAAACACAATGGAATTTTCAGTTATACTATAGGACAAAGAAAGGGTCTGGGGCTTCCTGACGGACCGTGGTTCGTATATGATATAGACCCCAAGGCCAGCATAGTCAGGGTGGGAAAGAGATCTGAGGTCTATTCTGACGTTATCTGCTGCAGGGAACCCGTCTGGCATGGTGATCCAGAAATACATGAGCCCCTTGAAGGACAGCATAGATACAATGCCAGGCCTTTTAGATTAAATATTGCTTTTAAAAGAGAGGACACATTCAGTGTCAAGTGTGAAGAGCCTGTAAGTGCACCTGCGCCAGGGCAGGCTCTGGTAATATACTGGAAAGATCTTGTACTTGGCGGAGGCACCATCGCGAAACAAGTTTAAAAGGAGTGAAGGACTATGTCTGAGATCAAGGCAAATAAATTATCAGTAGACAAATTACGAAAAAAAACTGACGTAACAACTTTTGGATTCGATACAACCTCTTCTCTTGACTGTCTTAAGGATTTTATCGGACAGGAAAGGGCAGTATCTGCCATGTCTTTTGGATTGGCTGTAAAAGGGAAAGGATACAACATTTACGTGGCGGGAGATCCTGGAAGCGGTAGAACGACCTATGCTAACCAGAGGCTTAATGATATAGCGAGAAAAATGCCAGCCCCGGATGACTGGATCTATGTATATAACTTTGATGATCCTTCTAAACCTTTATCGATAAGGCTCAAGGCCGGTATGGCAAGAGAAATGGAATCGTCCTTTGAGACGTTGATCGAGGAACTCAAGGTAGCAATAAGTAAAGCCTTTGAAAAAAGCCAGTATGAAGATTCGAAGGCTCAACTGGTCAAGTCTTTTCAGGAAGAAGTAAACGAGCTCATGGAAAAAGTGCGGAAATGGGCTTCTGAAAAAGGTTTTACTTTAAAAAGGACACCCCAGGGGTTTGTAAATATTCCCATGAAAGAAGATACTGATGAAAACGGTGAAACCATAACAAGAGAGATACAGCAGGAAGAATTTGAAAAAATGGACGAAACTGAGCAAAAAGAGTTGGAGGAGAGATCAGAAGAGGTTTCTCAGAAGACCCTTGAAGTACTCAGGACCATAAGGGACAAAGAGAAAACACTTAAAAAGAAAATCAGCGATCTTGAGGAAGAGATATGCAGGGCGGCTGTAACTCCATACCTGGAGGACATAAAAGAAAAATATTCGGATAATGAAAAACTTGGTAAATGGATTGACTCTCTTGCAGAGGATATTGTTAATAACTTCAATCTCTTTGTTGCTGCTGCAAAGGAGGAAAGTGAAGGTGTTGATCTTGGTAGATATTCCATTAACGTATTTGTAAGCAACGATCCCGATAATGGAGCCCCAGTAGTATGGTCCACCAATCCCACCTATTATAATCTTATTGGAAAGCTTGAGTACGAAAGCAGGCAGGGTTATCTCTACACGGATTTTCATAAAATAATAGCAGGTGATATACACAGAGCAAATGGAGGATACCTTCTTCTCGACGCAGAAAAGGTGCTCAGGAACTTTATGTCCTGGGATGCGCTGAAAAGGGTCCTGAACACTGGAGAGATCACTGTGGAAAACCTGGGTGAGCAATATGGTTCAATACCAGTTTCTTCACTCAGACCTCAACCTGTGGGTGTAGATGTAAAAGTTGTGATCGTTGGAACAAGATTTATATACAGGCTATTACAGATCTATGATCCTGAATTTCAGAAGATGTTCAAGATCAAGGCTGATTTTGATATAGACATGCCCAGAAATGAAGATACTGAAAAACAGATGGCCAGATTCGTTGCTGGTTTTGTCCAGAAAGAAAAAGGTACACATCCCTTTACCAGCGAAGCAGTTGGAGAAGTTATTGACTGGGCCAGCCGACTGGCAGAACACCAGAATCGCATGTCAACACAATTCAACAGGATCACCGAGGTTATCATAGAAGCTTCGGCCTGGGCTCAGATGGACGAAGCTGAAAATGTGTCTCCAGATCATGTCTACAAGGCTATTAAGCAGAAAAAGTTCAGATCTAACCTTGTTCAGGAAAGAATAGAAAGAGCCTACCAGGAAGGTCAGATAAAGATAGAAACATCAGGTCAAAGGGTGGGACAGATAAACGGTCTTTCTGTTGTTTCCCTAGGAGATTATGCCTTTGGACATCCTTCACGAATAACAGCAAATGTATATATGGGCAAAGAGGGAATCGTAAACATTGAGAGGGAAGTGAAAATGGCGGGTCCCATACATAACAAGGGATTGTTAACCCTCACAAGTTATCTTGGGAGGCGATATGCCCAGGATATGCCCCTTTCTCTTACAGCCAGGCTTTCTTTTGAGCAGAACTACGGAGGGATTGAGGGAGACAGCGCATCTTCTACTGAGCTTTACTGTTTATTGTCTGCCCTTGCGGATATTCCGTTGAAGCAAAATATAGCTGTTACTGGTTCTGTCGATCAATTTGGCAACATTCAGCCCATTGGTGGTGTGAACGAAAAGATCGAAGGCTTCTTTGACTATTGCCGATACAGGGGACTCACAGGAGACCAGGGTGTGATGATACCAAAACAGAACGAGATCAATCTTATGTTGAGCAGAGAGGTCATCGATGCTGTGGAAAAAGGTCAGTTCCATATCTGGACTGTTGAAGACATAGACCAGGGTATTGAACTGCTTACAGGAGAAGAAGCAGGTATTCCGGATGAACAGGGAAATTATCCCGACAGTTCCATACATTTCAGGGTAAGATCAAGACTGAATGAATGGACCAGAAAAATTGCATCCTTATCGAAGGCACTTTCAGAATCCGGAGAAGACGGAGATGGAAAAGAAAAAGACAAAGAAGATAAAGAAAAAAGCAGTGAAAAAGAAAAGGCCACTTATCGAAATAAATAGCTTAGCCCGAAAGGACAGGGTATCTTTCGGGCTGAGCTATTCTCCTGACCTTAATACTGTGCTGGATAAACTTGATGATCTTTGGGGTCAGGAAATGATGCCACCTGACCTGTCACATGAAGATCCACTTGATGGTCTGATACTTACAGTTCTTTCACAGAACACCAATGACAGGAACAGGGACAAGGCTTTTGTGAACCTGAAAAGGGCTTTCCCGAAATGGGAGATGCTTATAGAAGCTCCTCAGGAACAAATTGTTCAGGCAATAAAAGTTGCAGGGATTGCAAATGTTAAATCGGAAAGAATAAAAGTAATTCTTGAGAATGTTATTGACAGTTTTGGTGAGTGCAGCCTGAAAAAAATGCATAAAATGGATAAAAAAACTATAACTGACTATCTTGGATCTCTTCCAGGTGTCGGACCAAAGACAGCTGCCTGTGTTCTGGTTTTTGAGCTCAATATACCTGCTTTTCCTGTTGATACCCATGTCAACCGATTCTGTAAAAGAATGGGGTGGGTTCAAGGATCTTCTCCTCCTGCCGTCACCCAGGATATTATGGAAGAAGCTGTTCCTGAAGAGCGAAAACTTGGTGCCCATCTTAATATAATTATGCATGGAAGAAGGATATGTTCAGCCCGAAACCCTCAGTGTGGTAAATGTGGTCTTTCAGATATATGTCCCTCTGTTTTAGAGCTTTTCGCCCAGAAATAACAAATTTGTAACCGTTCAGACTGTAACAAGGGAGATTCCATCAGATGGGGGAAGGGAATGAAAAATCTTCCCCCTATGATGGAGTAAGAATTAAATGATTCTGTCATTTGCGGTAAAGACTTTTAACAACTTGTCCATTTCCCTCTCAGTACCAATAGAAACTCTGATAAAGTTTTTATCAGGATAACCACCAAGTTTTACTTTTTTTACTTTAATATTATTCCGGGACATTTCTTCCAAGATCTTTTTTTCGCTGAAGCTGTGTTCCACAAGAACAAAGTTCGCCTTACTTGGATAAGCTTTCCATCCCTTTAGCTGGTTAGTCTTCTTTATGAAACTGTCTCTAGTGTATTTAATGCTTTCAACTCTGTTTTTCATCCATTCTTCATATTCCAGGACCTTGCAGACGGCCATCTCTGTGAAGACATTTACATTGAAAGGGCTTTTTATCTGTGACAGCTTGATAGAAATTGGTTTGGCGCATATTGCAAAACCAAGTCTCAGCCCTGCCAGACTCCAGGCTTTAGAGAGTGTTTTCAGGACTATAAGGTTTTCTGGTAATTCTTTCATAGAAAGACGGTCCAGAAAGGATTTCCCCGCGAATTCCGCATATGCTTCGTCAATAACCACAGGACAACTGGCCACTTCAAGGACTTTTTCTAAAAAAGATGGGTCTACCGGCATTCCTGTAGGATTGTTGGGAGTATCTATCAACACAAGGGAATAATTGTCTTCCTTTAGCATTTTCAAAAAAAGATCCTGGTCAAAGGAAAAGGAATCGGGGTTTTTCACAAGTCCAACAAGTTCCTGTTTTGCTCCGAATACACTGGCAAGATGGTAGTATTCTGAAAAAGTCGGATCCAGAGTAAGTATGGGTTTATTGTTATTTGCAAAAGCAGCATACAAGAGCCAGAGTATCTCGTCACCTCCGTTGCCAGTGATCAGGAGTTTTTCAGGAACATTATATATTTCTGCCAGTCTGGAGCGAAGACGTTTATATGAAGGGTCAGGATATCTGTTCATTTCGATGGAGGACAATCCTTCTCTGATCTCCTCCATGAGTCCAGCAGGAAGAGCAAATGGATTTTCGTTCTTGTCCAGCCTCGCTAATTTATGGTTGGTTCTGTCTGATTCAGAAACTGGTAGATCTTTTAACGTAAAGAACATAAAAATTTACCTCCATGGTTACTTTAATCAGATGTATTGGTAGCTTAAAAAACCATAGGGGAGTGTAGCACAGGAGAATGTTAATTGTCAATCTACAGTGATGGTGCAATAAATAGAATATTGGTGCCAACTGCCAGATTTCTAC
>CAZFJG010000007.1:0-38317 GCA_964519285.1 uncultured Synergistales bacterium
GCCCGAGCGAAAGCAATTATACGGACCATGACAATTAATGTCAACACCGGTATCATATTTGAGAACGAACAAAAAATTCCTTCAAAAACTTTTTCGCTCAAAAAAATCACTAAAAACCTACTACACATATCCTGAAAGCAACTGATAACGATTACCTTCTGCCCACTATATTTCACAATACCATCACTTCAACCGAAGCCTTAACAGCACCACATAGGGAATTGCTGCAGGAAATGCACTTTTATAATTCTTTTCTGTTATATTATGAATGTCCTTGAAAGGGGAGATATATCATGAGGAAAAAGATAACCCATGTTGTAATAATCTCCGTTATCATACCTGTTTTACTAACGATTTACACATGCCCCCTTCAGGCATTAACAAGAGGGCAAATGATATCAGAGATACTTGACACTCTAAACATTCCAGTGAGTGCCAATTTTTCCAATTTTTCAGATGTTTCAACAAACCATCCCTTCTTTCGCCATATCGAAACTGCAAGGGCAATGGGAATAATATATCCCGGAGAAAGGTTCCATCCTGACATGGAGGCTACTGTTGCTGAAACAGTTTTTTTTGCATTAAGAACTATGGGGCTTGAACATGAAGCAATGCTGATCAAACATTTCCGTAATTATCAAAGAGAAAACATACCTCTTTACATTAATCCCTATCTCACCTTGTCTGAAATCATGGACCCTCCACTTCCTGGAGATCTTATGAAATCAATGACGGAAGACCTTTCAGAAGAGTCTCTATACAGGGTTGTAAAATGGATAAACAAATGTAAATCTAACCTGCAATGGGAACTTGAACTGGGAGAAAACCCCATAAAAGCAGTTATCTTCCGGGAAGGTATAGGACGACCTTCGGGACAGTGGGCTATAAGGATAGCAGAGTTTGAAACACTTGAAAATGCTCAAAAAGAATTGAGAAGATTTATTTCAACAGGAGAAAAAGCATATATAGAACAGGATATATGTTCTTACGCTGTTTGTTCCGGCCCTTTCAACCATTATGAATCTGCATGGAACAAATACCAGATTTTGAACAGAAAGTATGATTGCAGTCTTGTTCCTGCTTCTTCCTTTTACTCAAGGGCTCTTTTCTGGGCCGGCTTACGTATCGATCCCAGAGCTATCCAACCAGAGATAATTACTGCACCTTCCATTAGTGGATACAAGCTGCCTCTTTCATGGATATCCGAATATACTAAGGCCTATGGGGCAATAAACGGTGGATATTACTACAAAAACAGACCTGTAGGATCTTTAGTCATCGACAGAACTCCTTCAAGCTCACCCCTCAGTTACAGATCTGCCTTCGGTTGGAATTCTGAGGGAGATATTGCCTTTGGCAACGGCAATTTCAGATGTAGAGTTAAAACTGATGCGGGACCTGTAAATGTCACAACTTTTAACAGCCCTCCGTCATCAAATGGAGCTTCAATATACACTCCAGATTTCGTTAACTATGCTACAGGAATTCCCAAGGACTCCAGAGAATTTTTAATCAAGGAGGATCAACTATACGAAATCAGGGACTCCTCACGATCAAACCATTTTGTTCCTCGAAAAGGATTTATACTCGTTTCAAGGGGATCTGCCACAAAAAGACTTAACAGTCTTAAAACAGGCTACAAGCTTGACATCTCAATAGATTGGGCCGATAGCAAAATGAAAGATACAACTGATGTTATACAGGGAGGTCCGATGCTGATAAAAGATGGGATATTGTGCTTGAACAACGAAGGATTGCCGGAAAACTTCACACATAAACCCCACCCAAGGACTATTGTAGCTTCAGACGGATATTACCTCTGGTTTTTCGTCTTTGACGGCAGAAATCCCTGGCACAGTAGAGGTGTTACCCTAAAGGAAGCAGGGCAGATCCTGATAGACATGGGTATGTTACATGCTCTCAACCTCGACGGAGGGGGATCTACAGAGATGATCTGGCATAACAGAATAATTAACATGCCTTCAGGAGGAATTGAAAGACCACTTCCTTACGCAGTAATTATAAAAGGACAGGGAAGATCTTGACCCTATCTTCCCTGTCCTTTTATCCGTTAATAATATTTCCTGCTCATTAATTTTCCTTTGTAAGTTATTCCGAAGTAAATTCCTTTAATTCAGCATCTGGTAAAAAGTTATTAATTGCATAAAGAAGTTTTGACCTTTTATCACCTTCTACAGCAATAGTAAGATTTTTGCCTTCTTTTATAAAAGTGGCGTAGTCCATATCCTTTCCCCTTTTCAATCTTACTTCAGTGATCTCATCCCAACCGTACTGGTCTCTGCCCTTGCTTCCCCAGGAAAAATACTCTCTTGTGATACCTTCTTCAGTCAGGTACGTCCTTTTCTCGAAACCTGCCACAAAAACGCAACCAAGTGCAATAACGGTATAAGGAAATGTGTAAATCAGTTTTTTCATGTCAGAAGAAAAAAAGGTAACTATACTATATGCAAAGAGGGCGAGTCCAACAATAACTATAATTATTCTCGACCATTTGGGAAAAGGTGAACTAACGTTACCTTTCAGCAGAAAAGAAGACATATTATGACACCTCATTCTAATTATTTTGTTACGTTCTCCAGGTTTCTTTTATCAAGGTTTAACTCCATCTTTGGAAATATCAAGCTGTTCACCCCTGGTATTAACGTTAACCTTGATACCCTCGTTAAGGGTTCCATCAAGTATCATGTCTGCCAGCCTGTCCTCTACCATCTGCTGGATAGCCCTTCTAAGTGGGCGTGCACCAAATTTAGGATCAAATCCTTTTTCAAGGATAAGGTCCTTGGCTTCAGGAGATACATAGATGTTTATTTGTTTCTCCCTCAGTCTTTCCACAACCTCGTCCATCATCAGGTCTACGATAGATAAAAGCTCAGATTTCCTGAGCGTTCTGAAAACAACCATCTCATCTATCCTGTTTAGAAACTCCGGCCGGAAAGTCTTCTTTACCGCTTCCATAATACTTTTTCTGATCCGTTCCCAATCGTAGTCTTCCGAGGTATTATCAGCAAAACCAAGAGATCTGCCATTAAAAATATCTTTGGCTCCAACATTACTTGTCATTATTATTACCGCATTGCGAAAATCCACTACATGTCCGTGACCATCAGTCAGCCTGCCGTCTTCCATTATCTGCAGAAGAATATTAAAGATGTCAGGGTGTGCTTTTTCCACCTCGTCAAAAAGGATAACCGAGTAGGGTTTTCTGCGTACAGCTTCAGTTAATTTCCCGCCTTCTTCATAACCAACGTAACCGGGAGGAGCTCCTATAAGCTTGGCAACTTCGTGTTTTTCCATGTATTCACTCATGTCCATCCGTATCATGGAATCTTCGCTTCCGAATAGGAACCTCGCAAGACATCTTGCCAGTTCTGTTTTTCCAACTCCTGTTGGTCCCAGAAATAGAAAGGTTCCTATCGGGCGTCGTGGATTTTTAAGACCACTCCTGGTCCTTCTTATTGCCCTGGCTACTGCACTGACTGCTTCTTCCTGGCCTATCAGTCTCTGATGGATCTCTTCTTCCATCTTTACGAGTCTGCTGCTTTCCTTCTCTGTCAGATGAAGAACTGGAATACCTGTCCACTCAGCAACGATCTCGGCAATCTGATCGACGTCTACTACCGGTTCGACCATATCTCTACTTGCGTGCCATTCCTTTCTCATCGTCTCGAGTTCTTCAGAAAGTCTACGTTCCTCGTCTCTTAGAGAAGCAGCTTTTTCAAACTCCTGGGAATAAACGGAAGCTTCTTTTTCCTTGCGTACAGAATCAAGTTTCTGTTCCTGCTCCCTAAGCTCCTGTGGTAATTCCAGGGTTTGAAGACGTGCTCTGGCAGCAGCTTCATCTATTACATCAATGCCTTTATCAGGAAGGAAACGGTCGCTTATGTACCTCGCTGAAAGAACTGCTGCTGATTCAATAGCAGCATCGGTTATTTTTACCCTGTGGTGAGACTCGTACCTGTCTCTCAGTCCTTTTAGAATAGCGACTGAATTTTCAACGTCAGGCTCGTCAACCTTTATTGACTGAAAACGTCTTTCAAGAGCAGCATCTTTTTCTATGTTCTTTCGATACTCGTCCATTGTGGTTGCACCAATAACCTGAAATTCCCCCCTAGCGAGGGATGGTTTCAGGATATTTGCTGCATCTACAGCACCTTCGGCTCCTCCTGCACCTACAATTGTGTGGATCTCATCAATAAAGATTATTACATCTTTTGTCTCGGAGAGTTCCTTGACGAGCTTCCTCATACGTTCCTCAAATTCTCCCCTGTACTTTGTCCCGGCAACAAGGTTACCCATGTTAAGCTGAACTACTCTTTTACCCTGTAGGGGCTCCGGCACGTCTCCGCTTACAACTTTCTGTGCGAGTCCCTCAACAATGGCTGTCTTCCCTACACCAGGATCACCAATAAGAACAGGGTTGTTCTTGGTACGTCTTGATAATATCTGTATAAGTCTTTTAATTTCTTTTCCTCTTCCAATAACCGGGTCAAGATCTCTTTTTTTTGCCATTTCTGTCAGATCTATGCCAAGCTGGTCAAGACTTGGAGTTTTTGATCTGGGTTGCTTCTTTGGGCTTCCAGTGGATACTGTACCTTCCTCCTCCGGTTGACTTTCCGAGCTGGAAAGCAGATGTTTTAGTTCAAGCCTTACAGAGTTGGCATCAATACTACTTGCCGAAAGCACCTGAAATGCTATTCCCTCATTCTCGGCAAGAAGACCCAGAAGAATATGTTCTGTTCCAACATAATTCACCTTAACGTTTCTGGCTTCTCCTATTGCAAGATCAAGAACCCGTTTTGCTCTTGGACTCAAAGGAAGATCAACAGGTCTAAGTTTTGCTGATCTTGAACCTATCATCTCCTCAACGTGCTGTTTCATCTCTCCAAGGTCAACTCCAAGGTTCTGAATGACCTGCACCGCTACACCTTCTCCTTCTGCGATCAGGCCAAGCAATATATGTTCTGTACCAATAACATCATGGCCCAGTCTCAGGGCTTCACGATGGGCAAGTTGAACTACCTTTTTGCCTCTCTCCGTAAAAAATTGCCACATAATACTTTGCTCCTTCCTTTATCAACATGTTTCACCCAAAAAGGCGAAACAGGAGTTTTCAATCCTCATGTGTTAAACCTGCAATCTGATATCTTTGACCATTAGTGACCTGGATTAATATATTTTATTGCTGATTTTTGGTATCCAGATCTCTTATTCTGTCCCTGAGAAAAGCTGCATATTCATAATCTTCATCAAGAACAGCCTTTACCAGTTTGTCCTGATATCCTTCCATTTTCCCGCAATTATCACTCTCTTTTTTCTCTCCGTTTTCAAAGTCAATGTCCAGTGGAGTCATAAATTGCAGAAACTCCCTTTTACACTCTGAGCAACCAAGACTGTTGTCGGTCAAGTACTCATCAAGAGATATTCCACAATTACTACAAAGAACTACTGCTTTTATATTATGATCGCTGTTTTCTATCTTTATTCCGTTCTTGCGATCTTTTATTTTGCCTAAAATATTTCCTGAAGAAAAAACTTCCAGAAGACATTCAGCACATAGATTTATCTCTGAATAAACTCCGTTAATGTTCTGGCTAAGATGGACAGTGGCCTCTCGATCTCTACAATTTTCACATAACACTGTCCTCACCTCCTTATTTTACGACAAAGCCAGACCTCGCAACATCCTCTTGAGCAGGTCTGCCTGAAGCACTTTTCGCTTGTAGGGAGAAATATCAAAAACATCTGAACCAATTTCATCAAGATATCTCAAGGCAACCTCTATAAGCAGTCTTTCCCTTGGGTTAATCATCTTGCGAACCTGGAGCGAATAAAGCAGTTTCTTGATCTCCTGTTCGTTAATCGAGTCTCCAACAATTTCTTCTATGTGTTTTAGTCTTTTTTCAGGATGGTCGTAACATATCTTTACGATCCTAATATATCCATGGCCACCTCTCTGGCTTTCAACAAGATATCCTCTTTCCGGAGTGAATCTGCTCCTTAAAACATAGTTTATCTGACTTGGTACACATCCAAAAGATTCGGCAAGGTCTTTCCTGCTTAGAGATACTGAATCACTGGAATCATCGTTTTGCAAAAGATCATTTATGTAAGACTCGATTATTTCTGTCAGACTTTGCATTGATATCCTCCTTACCTTTTGTGATACAAATACAATTCTATGCTATTGGTCAGTATTAGTCAATACCCTTTTACTTTAAACGGCAAAGCAAAAGGGTATTCTCTTAAAAAATCAGTTCTGTCCTGTTCTGGATTCACTACCCTCAATCAGACGGGAAATATTCGACCTGTGCCTGTAACATGACAGCATCGCCAGCAGAAAAGAAATTATCGCGAAGACATGCTCTTCACCTGTAAGTATAAAAAAGCAGGGCAAAGAGAACAGCGAAATAAGGGAGGCAATTGATACATAGCGGGTAAATTTAAGGAAAATAATCCACACTAAACCTCCTAAAGCTGCTACAAAGAATGAAAGGGGCGGAGAAAAGAATATGACAACTCCGAAAGTGGTTGAAACTCCTTTTCCTCCTCTGAAACCAAGCCAGATGGGAAAGTTGTGTCCACAGACAGCGGCAAGTCCGGTTAGTCCTGTAAGCCACGGTTCATTAAATCCTGCGGCAAAAGCTACAAGAAGGACTGCTCCTCCCTTGAACATGTCGAAAAAAGCTACAAGAACCGCCCATTTTATACCCAGGGTTCTGTTTACGTTGGTCGCTCCAATGTTACCTGAACCAAATCTACGAATGTCATCACCATGAACGATCTTGAAAACAAGATATCCTGAAGGGAGGGAACCCATAAGATAGCCGATCACAGTCCACAACAAATAAGCCATGTTACCTCCTTATAATAAAGGCATCTACGATCACTGCATCCTTTTGTCTGACTATAACCGGATTTACATTTATCTCTTCAATAAAAGTATCACAGGCAATGATCCTTGAAATATCTGAAACCATATTAGCAAGACCAGAGATGCACAAACCGCTTTTTCCCCAGAGACCTTTAAGAAGTGGAGCACCCCTGAGAGACTCTATCATTTCTTCCGCCATTTTTCCTGAAACTGGAGCCAGCATTGAAGAGTAGTCATCCAGAAATTCAACATAGATTCCTCCGATACCAACAGAAATGACCGGTCCAAAGATCCTGTCCCTCCTGGCTCCGATCATACACTCAATACCGCTCTTTATCATTTCCTGAACCAGGACTCCTGTGATCCTTGCCCTGGAATTGCTTTTTGACGCTCTTTCAAGAACCCTTCCATAGGCATTTCTGACTTCTTCCTCGTTTTTCAGATCAAGTTCAATGATCCTTGCCTCTGATTTACGTAAAATGTCTGGAGACATTACTTTAACTGCAACTGGATATCCGATCTCATTTGCAGCATCGAGAGCTTCTTCAAGGGAATTGCAAAGTTTTTCATTCGTTATCCCCATATCGAAAAAGGAGAGAAATCTTTTTGCGCTGTACTCCGTAAATTCTCCGGGACAATAATCCAAAGAATGAAAGTCAATGTCACAGGAAATATCGGTGATGTCTTTTTTGAAAGACGACCAGCCAGCAAAAGCTCCAACTGCACTGGAACAAAGAGAAATACTTTCATAAACCGGAACACCATAACTGCGCAGATCTTCCATTCCTTCAGTATTGTGGTCTCCAGCCGGCAACCAGACGCAAACAACAGGTCTATTATTCTGTTTAAAATATTTTTTTATTGAACTTGTTATTTCACTAGCTGTCTCTGGAATTAACAGCGAGATCACAACAATAATAATATCTATCTCGTGATCTTCAACGAGTTCTTTTACAAGAGCTGAGAACTTTTCCGGTGTCTCAAGCAATGTGTTATTAACAACAAGGGGATTAAAATCCCTCAAGTTGTGACTGATAATATGGGAAATTCCTTCTTTGGTAACCTTTGACAGGCCCTCAACCTTAAGACCGGATACTTTGCAGTGATCCGCAAGCAAAGCACCTGCTCCCGCTGAAGTTGTCAATATTCCTGTTCTTAGCCCTCCTGGCCTGGATCTTTGGTCGAAAAGCCAGGCAAGTCCCGCGATCTCAGCAATATCACGGATCTCAATAACTCCGTTCTGCTTCATTGCAGAATTCCATAATCTTTCATCATCGCTCAGTACTGCCGTATCACTCCTGTTTTTTTCAGGAAAAAGCTTGTCCCTGCAAGTTCTGAAAACGGCTACCGCTATCTCTCTTTCCCTGGCCTTTTCTACAAGGGAAAGAAATCTACGTCCATTTCTCAATTCGTCAATGCACAGCACTATCAAATTTACACCTGGATCTTCCAGGATAGCTTCTGTAAAATCAAGAATATCAAGATCTACCTCAAGACCGGTTGTTATGACATATCTGAAGTTGACTCCCCTTGCAACTGCAGCTGAATATGAAACAAATCCGAAAGTTCCGCTCTGTGAAATATAGGCAGTACCACCGCACTTCTTACTTTCCCTGAAAATCAACGGAGAGTAGGTCATCGGAATGGAATCCGGAAAATTCACCAACCCCTGACTTTCCGGACCGACTAATCTTACATTGTTTTCTATTGCAATATTTTTTATTTCAGTCCAGTCTTCTGATTCGACCGCTATATTTCTTTTCCCCGTATCCATTATTATGAGAAAGGGAATACCCTTGGTTCCGCATTTTCTTAAAGTATCCCTGAAATCTTCATCAAGTCCATTATAAAGGAGTACATCCGAACTGCCTGGAATATCCAGTATGTCAGGATAACATTTAAACCCAGAGATTTCCTCGTAATACGGATTTACAGGAAAAAGACTTCCTGAAAAACCAAACTCACCAAGAAGCTCAAGAGGTCTGGAGGACAACAGCCCCGATGCAGGTGTAGCACCTGCGATAACGATGCTTCTGGGCAAAAGTAGTTTTGACAGTTCTTTAACAGTCATATCATTCACTCCGGAAAAAATAATACTTCTGTACGATTATAACTGACAAATACGATCACAGGAGAGTCTGTTGCAAGTTCTTTTGAAAAAAGTGCCTGTAAGTAAACAAGACAAGTCGAATGCAATCCACGAAAAAAGGGAACGCCCCTGGCGTTCCCTTATCTTTCTATGGTGCGGAGGGGGAGACTCGAACTCCCACAGCCGTAATTGGGCCACTAGATCCTTAGTCTAGCGCGTCTACCAGTTCCGCCACCCCCGCGCAGCGAAAGTAATTATAAAGGTCTAAAGCAAAAGCGTCAATACTAATTACTGGAAAAATCTTTTCTCCTTTATTCTCGCCGACTTGCCGCTGCGTGAACGAAGATAGTAAAGCTTAGCTCTTCTGACTTTTCCGTGTCTCTTGACCTCTATCTTGTTTATGGAAGGACAATGTACAGGGAATATCCTTTCCACACCTATACCACCTGAAACTTTCCTGACTGTAAAGGTCTCGTTTATTCCACCATGTTTACGTGCTATGACGACACCCTCGAATACCTGAATCCTCTCCCTGCTTCCTTCAGTTACCCTTACGTGAACCTTCACTGTATCACCTGGTCCAAAGGATGGTATTCCTTCCTTCTGGAATTTTTTCTCTACCAGATCGATCCTGGGATCCATTAAAATTACCTCCCTTTTTAACAAATAGAATTGTCAAATATTATCTTCTTTTTATCTGAAACCAAAAAATCTGTCCATGATTACTGCTGTTCTACTGCCAATAGGAAGAGAAAGATCATCTTTAAAAGAACCTCCTCTTACATCCTGAAGAAGAGAATCGTACCGAATGCTTCCTTTTCCTTCATTTGTGAGATCAAGAACGAATAGTATAGGCCTGTTCAGTTCAAGCATTTTCCTCTTGAGATCAAGCCAGTGTACCCCTGCCTCTGCCTTATTACCGGTTATACCAACAGTAAATGCACGTTCTTTATCCTTCCTTTCGATCCATCGAAGGGAAGATTCCAGAGAAGGTTGACATTTGACCTGAGCTTTAGCTTTCTGTCCCTGTCCCATATCTTTTTCTTTTTCTGATCCTTCATTCATTTCTTCCAGTTCTCTTTTAACAAAAGCACGGTCATTCCCTGAAGGAGAGCAGTAAAAAAAGCGATCTATCCCAAAAAAGTAACCTGTCTTGACAAGTTTACGCATTTCATCAGGCCAATGGTTTTCTGGTAGGGATTCCTCTACTTTTTTCTGTCTTCCCGGTCCGTCTAACACAGTAAGGTAGACACTACTTTGAACATAAGGAAGAATATTTGCTCTCGCAAGAAGGTCAGGTCTTCTGTAAAGAGTCCTCAAAGAAGCTTCCCTTCTTCTCCATTTGCGAATATTATCCTCATGTCCGGAAAGCAGAACTTCTGGGACCTCCCTGCCATCCCAGACACTGGGTCTGGTGAAATGAGAATGATCCAGCATTCCGCGGTAGAAAGAATCTTCCACAACAGCCGTATCTTTTCCCACTACTCCTGGAACTCTGCGGGAAACTGCATCCATTATAGCCATTGCCGGGATCTCTCCACCAGTGACTACAAAATCCCCTATCGAAATTTCAAGGTCTACGTATTTCTCTGTTATCCTTTCATCTATTCCTTCATAATGTCCGCAAATAATAATAATATTCTCACGTGCGAAAAGAGTTTCCACAGTTTCCTGTGTCAAAATAGCACCCTGGGGACTTGGATATACAACGATACCGGGCTTCCCATCTGAACGGGCTGATTCTATAGCCTCTTTCAGCGGTTTTGCCATAAGTACCATGCCTCCGCCTCCGTAGGCATAATCATCTATCTGTCTGTAACTACCGCTTCCAAAACGTCTCAGATCAACTATCTCGACTTGGAGCAAACCCTCTTTTACAGCTCTGCCAATTATGCTGGTAGATAAAAAGGATTCAAAAAAATCGGGAAATGCAGTTATCAGGGTAAATTTCATAAAAGGAAGATCACAGCCCTTCTATGAGATCCACTTTCATTATTCCAGCAGAAACATCTATACTCCTGATGAATTTTTTAACTGCCGGGATGTATCTTAACCTGCCTTCTTCGCCTCTGACAATGTACAGGTCATACTCACCACTTTCTGCCACTTCTTCCACTCTACCCAGAAATTCTTCTGTGTCTTCTACGAGAACTGAAATACCCACAAGATCATCAACCCAGTATGCACCTTCTTCAAGTTTTACTCTTTCATTTTCCGCTATCTTTACTAATAATCCTGAAAGAGATAAAGCTTTTTCCGGTGTTGAGATCTCCTCCGTATCAATAAGAAAATGTTTTTTGCCAGGCAGATATCTTACGTTATTAACAGAAAGGGTACAGCAGAATTCGTCATCCCCGTTGTACAGGTCAAGGGTTTTCATATTGGAAAACCTTTCAGGGAAATCAGTAAGGGGCGATATTCTCAACGTCCCCTTAATTCCGTGCTTCCCTATTATTCTGCCAACAGTAAATAGTTTTCTGCCCATTGAACCTCCCTGATAATTATCAGTCCTCGATATCAACATCTACCCTGTCGCCTGATTTTACTGCTGAAGCCTTTGCAAGCAGACGTATAGAGTTGATGGTAGCTCCTCTTTTCCCTATTACCCTGCCAATATCGTCCCGGGCGGTCTTTATGGTAACCTTTACATTACCCTTGGAATCCGTAGTTGTTTCCACACCGACTTCTTCCGGATGGGTTACCAGGCCCTTAACTATATATTCCACCAGAGAACTGTATTCTGGCATCCTTAATCAGCCTGACTTTTCGTTTCCTGGAACTTTTCCCAGGCTCCGCTTTTCTTAAGCAGGCCTCTTGCAGTATCAGATGGTATAGCACCTGCACTGAGCCAATGTACTGCCCTTTCCTCATCCACTTTTATCTCTGCTGGATCCACCATGGGATCATAGGTCCCAAGTAACTCAATAAACCTGCCGTCCCTGGGTGATCTTGAATCAGCTACTACTAAACGATAAAAAGGGTTTTTCTTGCGCCCGTATCTTGCAAGACGAATTCTTACTCCCATTTACCTAACACCTCCTGAAATATATTTACAGCTGTCACGCTATATATTATCCGTTCTGCAAACAGGACGGATTTAAAAGAAATTGCCCGGTAAACCCGGCATTTTTCCTTTCTTGCCTTTGCCAAAACTTTTCCACATTTTGTTCATCTGGTTATGCTGTTTTAAGACCTGATTAACCATTTGAACACTTGTTCCTGAACCCTGGGCTATACGTCTGCGCCTGCTTCCTTTTATGATCTGGGGATTCATTCTCTCTTCCGGAGTCATTGACTGAATGATCGCTTTAGTCCTTTTGAGCCTTGATTCGTCGATTGCAGAACTATCCAGCCCCTTTATCTTTGAAGCTCCAGGCATCATGTCAAACAACTTGTCTACCGGACCCATTTTCTCAAGCTGCTCAAACTGAAGCAGCATATCTTCAAGTGTAAGTTTCTTTTTTTTAATGCTTTTGGTTATCTGTTCAGTATCCTGGGCAGAGGAAGCTTCTCTGACCTTCTCAGCCAACCCTTCAACATCTCCCATTCCAAGGATACGTTGAGCCATTCTCCTTGCATCAAATATCTCAAGATCCCCAATACCTTCTCCAACTCCAGCGAGTTTAACGGGAACTCCGGTAGTAGCCTTTACTGCAAGAGAGGCACCGCCACGGGCATCACCATCGACTTTTGTAAGAACCACACCCGTAAGATCAAGCTTTTCATTAAAGGCTGAGGCTACCCTGACAGATTCCTGACCTGTCATCGAATCGATCACCAGCAAGACTTCATCTGGAGATACCTTTTCCTTCAGGTCACTTATTTCTTCCATCAGTTCATCGTCAACGTGAAGTCTTCCAGCTGTATCAAAAATGATAAGGTCAATCAGATGTTCAGCTGCGTACCTCAAAGCTCCTGAAGCAACCTCCAGAACATCTGACTGGCCTGGCGTGGGACCGTAGAATGCCACACCAGCCTGTTCGGCAAGAACTTTAAGTTGATCAACCGCTGCTGGCCTTCTGAGATCACAGGCAACAACGAGGGGCTTGTGTGCCCTGGAATATCTTTTAGCTATTTTTACAGTAGTTGTTGTTTTACCGCTACCCTGCAGACCTGCCATGAGATAAATGGTAGGTGGTCGTGATGATATCATCAAAGGTGAGGCTTCTTCTCCCATGAGGGAAATAAGTTCCTCGTACACAATAGCCACTACCTGCTGTCCTGGTGTTATGGAATTAAGTACTTCCTGTCCGGTAACTCTATCCCTTACGCTGTTTACAAAAGATTTAACAACCTTGTAGTCAACATCTGCTTCAAGAAGCGCTCTACGAACCTCTCTCAGTGCAGACTGGATATCCTCTTCGGAAAGTTTACCTTTGCCTTTTAGCCTGTCAAAAATAGTCTCGAGGCGACCCCTCAGTGAATTAAACATTACAGATCTCCTTTTGCAGAATCAAGGATGGTATTCAGCCCTTTATAAAGTTCTTCAGGTATTCTCTGACGGTTTTTTTCTATAATTCTTTCTATATTGATAAGATGATCTTTCTGTTTATCGAGCTTAGAGCTAAATCCTAGTTCCTTTTCTGTCCTTTCGAGTTTTTCGAAAGTGCGGTTTAAAATATCATGAATCCCCTGTCTGCTGGTACCTAATTTTTCCGATATTTCCGACAAAGAGAAATCAAGGATCTCGTGTAACTCGAATATCTCTCTCTGCTTTCCTGTGAGAAGGGGAGAATACAGATCATAAAGCATTGTCATGTTTATTCTTTTCTGAAGTATTTTAGACACTTTTTCTGTTTCCTCTTTTTCCATATGGCACACTCCCCTTTTCAAGGCAGGACAATTATAATAAGCTTATCCAATGCTGTCAAGCTTATTTACTTGACAGAGTCTTTAAAAAATCTATTACCTTATTGAGTTATACATGCCTGGATCCTCTAACTTCAAGGAATTACATTACTTTAATCTTAATGTATATAGACAAACCCAGCTTAGTCTGCCATTATATCCAAAGTATTTTTTTTATAATTCACCTGGCAGAGGAGGCATTCTGACATGACTGGAAAAACGGACTCTCCCTATTATCCGGCCCGGAAAGAACACTATAAACAGCTGGGCAACAGTGTAACAAAGGCCCTTATATCCAATGGACATAAAGCCATTTACTGTAATAACTCAGAAGAGGCCCTTCGGGAAGTTCTCTCAATTATTCCGGAAGATTCTTCTGTTGGTATACCGGGAAGTGTTACTATACGTGAGATCGGAGCCCTCGACAAACTAAAGGAAAGAGGCAACCAGGTTTATCATCATTGGGATCCCGATCTTGACGCCAAAGGCAAAACAGAAAAACGACTCCAGGAAAATTCAGCTGATGTGATTCTGACAGGATCCAACGCATTAACTATTGATGGAGTTCTCGTGAACATGGACGGAATAGGGAACAGGGTAAGTGCTATGGCCTGGGGTCAGAACAAGATAATCTTTGTAGTAGGAATAAACAAAATAGAAAGGGATCTTTCTTCGGCCATTCAACGTGTAAGGGACAAAGCAACTCCTCCTAACGCTATTCGTCTTAATATTGAGACTCCGTGCACAAAAACCGGATATTGCACGAACTGCAACTCTGAAAACAGGGTCTGCAGAGCCTTGTTAATTCTTGAAAAAGCTACCATGGGCAGAGAGTCCTGGGTAATCCTTGTCGGGGAAGAACTGGGTTATTGATCGATATTAATAACGTGATATATGTTATAAATTTTTTTCTGCTGTCTATTGTTCACTATTAAGGAGGATATTAGAATGCCAAACAGGGACAGGATAGCCATGGTTATAGCCGGGGGAGAAGTTGGCATGCAGTTTTCTGAAAAACAGAACGACCACAAACCCAGCCTGTCAGGAGAAGATATACGAAAATGGATACCTGAAGATTTTGCCTCTATCCTGGAGATCGTGGACTGGAGTCATCAGCCAAGCAGTCATTACACAATGAGAATGACCACTGACCTGGTGCATATCCTGAATAACCTCGTAAGGGACGGTATCTCAGGAATAGTAGTAGTCTGTGGAACTGACACCATAGAGGAAATGGCCTACCTGACCGATCTTTTATGGGCCTATCCCCAACCCCTTGTTTTTACCGGTTCGATTCTGCCTCCTGATATGACTGGATCTGACGCTTCGATAAATCTTATACAGGCTATAAACGTTGCCCATTCCCAGACCTGTTGGGGACTTGGAGTTCTTGTCTGTTTTCAGGACCAGCTATTTGCGGCTTCAGAAGTTACACAGATCAACAATCACCGCAGAGCAGCTTTTGCTGCTCTCGACCGTGGACCTGTAGCGGAGATCATAGGAGAAGATGTTGAGATACTGCGAGCTTACAAAAGAGGCAAGATACTTGAAGGTGATTTCTCTCCTGCCCGAAATGTTGAAATTCTGTGGGCATGCCTTGGGGCTAGTGACCGCATGCTAAGCTCCATAGTCTCCGAAAAGGGGAACCTGGTGGATGGACTTGTAATTGCAGGATTCGGGAACGGCAACGTTTCTCCTAACTGGACACTTCACATCAAAAAACTATTAAAATCCGGTATTCCGGTGGTACTTACTTCCAGGTGCATGAAAGGTCACGTAAGAAGGATGTTCAGCTACGAAGGAAGTGTTAACAAACTCCTGGACAGTGGCGCAATCGACGGAGGTAGCCTGAACCCTCTTCAGGCAAGACTTAAACTTTCAGTTGGAATAGGAGCAGGACTGGAAAGAGAAGAACTTCAAAAATATATGCTTGGCAAATACTGAGATTTATATCTCTTCATTACCTAAATAATTAAAAGCTTTATTCTCTCTTTCAACTACATACCAGATAGAGCATTAAATATCATTCTGGCTGCACTTACAGTTACGACAGCAACAAGAATCAACCTGAGCCACCTGTTCCCTTTCCCTATGCTGAAACGCGCTCCCAGATATCCTCCTGTCATGGAACCTGCAGCAAGAAGGAGTCCTACTGGAATATTGACCATACCGTTCACAAGAAACATCAAAAGGCTTATGGTAGTGTAGGTTGCTATTATGGCTACTTTAACTGCATTGGCATGAAGTAGATCCTTGCCTGCAAGTCCGGCCAGACCCCAGAGAAGGAAAAAACCTACTCCTGCCTGTATAAAGCCACCGTATACTCCAATGAAAAAGAAAACGCTCAGCAGACCCCATCCGGGAATCACTTGACTGCTCTGTTCCTCCCACATTTTTGGTTTAAGTACAAGCAATATGGCCATAACGAGGATAAGAAAGGCGATAACCAGTTTAAGAACCCTGTCGTCCATTGTTATGGCAAGGGATGTACCTACAACTGAACCCAGAGAAGCTGGCACAGTAAAGAACACTGCTTCTTTTAAAGAGAGTACTTTTTCTTTTTTGAACTTGGCCAATGCTACAGAATTCTGTAATAATATGGCGACTCTGTTGGTGGCGTTCGCTACCGACATATCCAGACCTGAGAAGACCAGAAGAGGCAAAACCAGAAGACTTCCACCACCTGCAGTTACATTCAGGAAACCTGCAAAAACACCTGTTATAACAATCATTACAATATTGAAAAATTCCATGTTCTAACTCCTGGACGAAAAATCCTAAGCACGATAACCCTTAGATAGCGGGAATAATTGTACCACAGGAAGACATGCCTTCTTTGTCGTGCTAAAATATCATTGTAAATACAGAATGAACAAAGAAGGGGGAAAGTAAGGTGCGATATGCTGCAACCAACGAGTTTATAGCCATAAGACTCTCACAGGGAGATGATATCCACCAGTCCATTTCCCAGGTCTGTCTGGAAAATAATGTTGATTCCGCAATTGTAACTAACGGTTTGGGGATGGTTGACTCCGTACTTTTCGGATGGTTTACCGGAAATGATTACACACATGAAAAAATTTCGGAGATCCTTGAAATATCCTCGATCAACGGAGATGTCAGCTACAGGAAAGACAAACTATACGTACATCTTCATGCTGTTCTCAATCAACCGGATCACTCTACAATTTCAGGTCACATACTTGAGGCCAAAGTTCATAACAATGTAGAAATATTCCTGAAACCACTACAGACAATCATTCTTGCAAGGAGTTTCGACGGTTGGTTTGATGCGCTCTCTCCGCAGAAAAGAGTTTAATAAGGCCGCGGGGAAGCCCTTTAGAGTGCTTCCCCGTTTTTATTCTTTTTTTTCCCCTTCTTCAGATCGGCTTTTTCTGCAGATGCCAACCTGGCAAGTTCTAATGGACCAACAGGGAAGAAACTATGTTCAGATCCCGCAGCCGCCCACAGGGTATCGTACAAAAAAACGTCCTTGTCGATAAAGGCCTTCGGCTTTTCAGGATATCCAACAGGAGGAACTCCGCCTATCCGGTATCCTGCATATTCGTAAACATACTCTGGATCTGCCATTTTTACTTTTCTTGCTCCAAGCATTCTTTTAATTTTCTTTATGTCAACCTTGTTCGGTCCTGACATAAGAACAAGCACTGGTTTATCATCCGCCAGAAGAACAAGGCTTTTCAAGATTTCTTCAGGTTTTACACCTACTGCTCGAGATGCATCTTCAACGGTGAAAATAGTATCTTCCGTAAAAAAGATCTCACCTTCATAGCCTTCTCCTTCAAGGAAGGATCTCACTTTTTCCACAGCTTTCGTTTCTTCTTTCGTAAGTGATCTCATGAAAAACCTCCTGTTCCAGGATTGTAAGTCGATAGATCTTGCATACAATATACAACAACTACTTATATTTTGTCCAACTCTTTCTGACTTTTCTGTATAAGATATTCAAGCACTGTCCCCATAGCATTGCTCAATATGGTACCGTGAATTAGATAAAAATGACGTTTTATAGGCGGATTAAGAGGAATCGGCTTTAACATAGAGAGCTTTGGCAAAGCTCTTTTTGAGACAAGTCCCGCCTCAGCTCCACTTTCTACTGCATTCAGAACAGCAGCCACATGTCCGAAAGAAAGTCTGTATTGACCAAGTCCCAGCTTCTGTTCATGAAAATAGTTTTCGATAACTTTCCTTGTTCCGGAACCCTCCGTTCTTCCTACAAAAGAAAGCTTATATATATCTTCTGGATCAACTGTTTTCTTTGAAGCCAGAGGATGATCAGGTTTAACAACAAGAACAATCTCATCATCAAAAAAAGAACTGACTTTGAATCCTGGAGGATGTTTTTCCTCTCCTATTATGGCAAAATCCACATTATGTGAAACAAGTCTTTCAAGAGCTGTCTTTGAATCCGAGATGTTTACTTCTATATGCAATCCCGGATATTCTTCTGAAAAACCTATCAAAAGATCGGGAAGAACAAAATCACCAGGTATGGAACTTGCGCTTATTTTTATAACTCCTGACAACTGGTTTGAAGTATCCGCAATCTCTCTGTAAATATCGCTGGTGGACCTGAGTATCCTCCTGGCATGTTCATATACTATCTCCCCTTCAGGAGTTAATAGAGAACATTTGTGTCCTCTTTTGAACAGGGACACCCCCAGCTCAGCCTCCAGACCTGCAATATGCTTGCTTACCGCAGGTTGGGAAATTCCTATATGAGCAGCTGCCGCAGATATACTTCCTTTTTCAATTACTGACTTGAAACTTTCGAGCTGCCTTAATAACATATCCAGACCTCCTGGCAATAATTTCATTTTTTATTATAACCTTTATTACATATCATCTGAAATAGATAATTCTTTCTGAAATAACAGCTTGTCAACATATCACATATGATATATATTTTAGGAAAACAAGATATTGGGAGGTTTAAAAACATGAGTCTGGGAATGAGGATCAAAACCCTGAGAAAAGCTCTTGAAATAACCCAGCAGCAGCTGGCCGACAAAACTGACGTAAGCAGGATCTACATACAGGCCCTTGAGAGCAACAGAAGACTGCCTTCAATGAAGGTTCTTAACAGGCTGGCCAGTGCTCTCGAAGTTGATGTAACCGATCTTGTACAATCCATGCCTTCGGACAAAAGAGGAAGACTTCATCTAGAGGAGATACTTGACAAATCCGCAGATGTGGAAATATGGTACAGAAGCAAGAAATTAAGCAACTCTGAACTCCAGTTCGTACAGAGACTAATTGATGCAGCACTGGAAAAATGGGAGAAAGAAGATGAAGAGTCTTAAGGACAGAGAAAAAACCTGCAGCTTTGATTTTCCAGAACCTCCCTCCTTTCTGCCTGAATGGGCGTGGGAAGAAGCCAGGGAATGGCAGAACCTTGATGAATTTGACATTATGGTAAAGGCCGAAGAAAAAACTGGCAAGCAGCTGGATATTGAATACATTAAAATGTCCCCCAAACTTTGGGGACTTCATGTTGCAAGGGGATCGAAAGCCCTGATATATCTAAACAGCGACCTGCCTCTTATCTGGAGGAGGTTCGCCCTTTTTCACGAACTTTTCCATCTCCTGCACCATAAAAAAGGCGAGTCTTTCTGGATGAGAACGGCAACGCCAATGAGCAGCTTTGAACATCAGGCCGATATCTTTGCATGGGTTGCTTTATGGCCAGAGTGGATAGAGGGTTACCAATGATACAGAAAGCTTTTTTTCTTCCTAATAAAAGTTGTCCAAGAAGGTGTGTTTACTGTGACCAGCACGCTATAACCGGAAAAGAGATCGAGCTTTCTCCTGATTTTGTAAAGAAGGAAGCAGGAAAATACTGCGGCAATGAAAAAATGGAAATCTGCTTTTTTGGTGGAAGTTTCACCTGTCTTCCACAGAAAATGCAGAAAGAATTCATGGATTCGGCTATTGAAGCAGGACAGGATAATTGTATTCGTTTTTCAACTCATCCTCAGTGTTTCAACGATAGAATTTTTGAGCAACTGGCCAAATACCCTATATCCATGATAGAACTTGGAGTATCCTCCCTGGATAACAGGGTTCTTGAAAGGTGCCGCAGAGGCTATAATGATCATGATGTTAAGCAAACACTGAGGATCCTTTCAGAAAAAGGATACAATACAGGAGTCCAGCTAATGATAGGGCTTCCCCTTCAGACTGAAAAAAGCTCCCTTGAGGATATTGAATGGCTATCACGAGTGATGGGTGACCACCCCTTGACTCTCAGAATTTATCCATGCCTCGTTCTCAAAAACACAGAACTTGAGTTAATGTACCAGAAAGGGGAATTCATCCCCCTTACCCTTGAAAAGGCAGTTGAATGGGCTGGAAAACTTCATAATCTTTCTATCAAAAAAGGCTTCAGAGTCCAGAGAATAGGACTTCATGAAACACCCAGCCTGGATATGTCCGTAGTAGCCGGGCCACATCATCCCTCCTTCGGAGAACTTGCGAGAGGCTTTTCTCTGGCAATAACCCTTCATGAAAGAGCTTCGGAAGGTCCCTGGGAAATAGAGCAAAAAGAGATATCCATGCTAAGGGGACACAAAAAACATGGATTGAAGATTCTCTCCAGCTTTTCTGGTCTTGGCATATGTGATGTAGAAGATCGAATAATTTGTAAAGCTTCGGAAAATTTGCCCGGGGTGAATTAATCTGCAGGATCTTCTATAACACAAAGTATCATTATTCAAATTGACTTGTTATATCCAATACTCTAAACTTAAGTACATTGAACTAAAGGATTTGTTTTTACAGTTCAGGAGGTGTTGTCGCTTGGATAGTAAGGAACTACAGTCAAACTTGAGAGACAATCTGGAAAAGCTTCCTTCAAAGGCCAGGAGAGTCGTTGAATACCTTCTGGGGCACATGAGAGAAGCAGCTTTCATGTCTATTGGTGATGTGGCAGATCAACTTGATGTATCAAAGGCACAGCTTGTCAGGGTTTCGAGAATGCTTGGATTTGATGGATACTCTCAACTGAAGAAAGAACTCAAAAATGCTGTACTGGAAGATATAAATCCTTCAGCCGCCCTTGAGGGACCCGAAACAGAAAGAATGAACATTGCAGAAACCATCCACAGGTATGAACATGCCAATCTCGACGATACATGGAAACAGCTGACAAAAAATAAAATAGACAATTTCAATGAACTTATAACCAGTTCATCAGATATATACTGTCTCGGCTGGGGTATTTCTTCACTTATAGCAGAATCACTTTTTACACGGGTCATGGAACTGGGCCTTAAGGGAGTGCTTATGAAAAGAGGATCTCTTGCTATTATCGAACAGGCAAGGGCCATCAAGGAAAAGGATCTGCTGATCGTATGCGAGCTCCCAAGTTACGTTATCGAAGTAACAGATTCTGTAAAAAAAGCAAAAGAGAAAAAGGCAAACGTGGTAACAATCACAGATAGCCCAGCTGCCCCTGTCTGTCAGTATGCAGACCTCTCCTTCTATGTAAGTGACAAGAGCCCTACCTTTGGAAGCAGCATAATAGGACCGCTTTTCCTCGTGCACATTCTCACGTCAATTCTTGCCTTTGAGCTTGGGGAAAAAGCCCGCTCTGCCCTAAAGGACCAGGCAGAGGGGCTACTTGACAGCAGGATATACTATCCTTCCGGGGAATTAAGATACTAAACTATGCTTTTCAAAATTCGAGGCTTTCTCCAGGTTCAAGAATCAGGACCTCTGTGAATTTCCCAGCCTTCCGGGCAAATTCCTGAGGATCGGCCTTAATAACATCAAAAGTATCGTAGTGTATGGGAACAGCTATCCGAGGCATTATCATTTTTGCTGCTTTCGCGGCATCATCCATGTCCATTGTAAAATTTCCACCTGAAGGTAAAAGGGCAACATCGATATGCTCATCCCTGAGGAGTTGCATATCCATTGTCAGGCCAGTATCTCCAGCATGATAGATCTTTTTGCCCTCACAAACTACAAGAAATCCACCTGGATTTCCTCCTGGAATAGCCTCATTTTCATTTACAATATCAGATCCGTGAATGGCAGGAGTCATTTTTACCTTGCCAAAGGGGAAAATGAAGGTTCCCCCAATGTGCATAGGATGGGTGTTAAGACCTTTTCCTCCGAAATATCGACATAATTCTGCATTTGCTACTACAGTAGCATTGGTAGAACGGGCTATCTCCAATGTATCTCCTATATGGTCAAAATGCCCGTGAGTTACAAAAATATAGTTTACATCTCTAAAATCTGAAGGTTTGACTGATGTCATGGGATTTTCAGAAAAAAAAGGATCAACAAGTCCTTTCAGGCCTTGCCCCTCGATAAAACACGCTGCGTGTCCCAGATAAGTTAATTTTACCATGTCAAAAACCTCCTCCTGACCGTTTTATAAATGTACAATCACTAACGCAGGCTTACATTTATCACAAAGTGGTCTCTCTGTCCAAGGATACCAGCCTGTTTTAGCTTAAAAGCGATGTCAGATCTTACGATGTTTTTAAAACCCTTAGAACTCAAAGGAAGACTGGACAACATATCAATGCGCCCCTTTGCGATCTGCCTGAGCAAGTCTATATCCTTGCCTGATATTTCTCCAGCGGAAGAATCCAGCACAAACAACTCCAGATCGATTGAAACTTTCCTGTCTCCCTGGATCTCACCGGAAATAGGCGATACATGCATTGTCCTCATATTAGGGTTACCGGGGTAATAATAAGCTCCACTCTTTACAGGACACATAAACAATATAAGCAGGGCAAGAATTACCCATACTGCTACTGCTACTTTAATTGTCCTGTCCGTTAAAAATCTTTCCGCAAACAGATCCTTTTTCATTAACCAGTTCACTCCCCTGATCTTCAGTTAAATACAATATTCAATAACATTATAACTCAACCAGCCTGGTCTGATATCTTTCCCTCAACTTTAAGTTCAACGGAGGTTGAATGACCAGTTTCACTGTAACCAGTTCCCCTTATCCTGAAATTTATTCTTTGTTCATCCGACAAAAATGCCTCCACACTATCATCGCTGATCTTTATGATATATTGGATCATTCTTGCCGATTCTTCCCATCCTTCAGTAGTGATTATTCCGTTAAAAGTCTTATTATCGGAAAGGGCAAGGTGGTATTTCCATGCAAAAGGAACTCCGAATAAAACCAGTCCACGCCCCTCTATTATCTCTGTTATTGCTCTTCCACCTCTTCTTCAAGGACCTCGAGACTCAGTTCCTTCAATTGCCTGTTGTCCACTTTTGATGGTGCTCCTGACATAAGGCATTGTGCACTCCTGGTCTTGGGAAAAGCTATGACATCCCGGATCGAACTGGCCGAGGACATCAACATCGCTATCCTGTCAAGACCCATTGCAATCCCCCCGTGAGGAGGAGTTCCTGACGCAAGGGCATCAAGGAGGAATCCGAATTTCTCCCTGGCTTCATCCATATCCATTTGTAGACAACGAAAAACTTTTTCCTGGACCTTGGGATCATGTATCCTTATTGAACCTCCACCTATCTCGTTTCCGTTCAAGACCATGTCATAAGCTCTGGACCGGGCTTTACCAGGATCAGTTTCAAGAATATCAATGTCTTCCGGAACCGGCGCAGTAAAGGGATGATGGACAGAGAACCACCGGTTTTCTTCATCATCCCATTCAAACATCGGGAAATGAACTACCCAAAGGAATTCCCAGTTATCCTCATTAATAAGGTCATATTCAAAAGCAAGGTCTGTTCTGAGCCTTCCCAGAACATTGCATACCTTTTTCCAGTCTTTATCAGCCATTACAAAAAGGGCATCACCATCTTTGAGACCTGCTTTGCTAATAATATTTTCAATGTTCTCAATAGTCATGAACTTAACAAGAGGACCCTTCAGTTGTTCCCCCTTGAACTGAAAAGGAGCAAGTCCACCTGCACCTGATTCTTTCGCTTTTTCTTCAAGGTTGTTCAGGTCTTTTCTCGAGAGCGAGGCTCCTCCCGGCAATGGCAAAGCCCTGACATAACCGCCATCTTCTATAATTTCCCTGAAAGGCTTGAAATCCATCTTCAAAAATTCTTCTGACACATCAATTATCTCCATTGGTATCCGCAGATCAGGTTTGTCACTTCCATATCTGTTCATTGCTTCGGAGTAACTGAGTCTTCTGAAGGGAATATTGGCATGGACCCCCTTTATTTCCCTTAAAAGGCCTTGCATGTAATTGTCCATAAGATCAAAAATATCATCTTCAGTAATGAAACTCATTTCTATATCAAGCTGGGTAAACTCAGGCTGTCTATCTGCCCTGAGGTCTTCGTCCCTGAAACATTTTACTATCTGGTAATACCTGTCAAAACCACTGATCATAAGGATCTGTTTGAATATCTGCGGAGACTGTGGCAAAGCAAAGAAATTTCCCGGATTGACCCTGCTCGGAACAAGGTAATCCCTGGCACCTTCAGGAGTAGATTTAGTCAACACTGGAGTTTCCACATCTATGAAATTTCTTGAATCAAAATAACTTCTAGTGAATCTTGTTATGTTATATCTCTTGCGAAGGTTATCCTGCATTCTGTCTCTTCTGAGATCAAGATATCTGTGCCTGAGTCTGTGATTTTCATCGACCTTTTCTTCCGCAGAACTCAGGCTGAAGGGCAGAGGTGATGCAGGAGAAAGAAGATTCAGATCCGTGACCTGTATCTCATATTTCCCGGTCTTTATGACAGTGTTCTCTGTACCCTCGGGCCTGACCCTGACCTTACCCTTAACTGCTATAACAAATTCACTTCTCAGGCCTTTTGCCTTTTCATGGATCTGTGGTACCTCTTCAGGATTTATAACTATCTGGACTACCGATGTGTAGTCCCAGAGCTCAATGAAAATTATTCCACCAAGATCTCTTCGTTTTCTTACCCAACCATTCAGTACTACTTCAGTACCGACGTGGTCTTCTTTAACCTCTCCACAAAAAAGACTTCTCTTCCATTCAGAATCAAATGTGTCCAATGTATCAACCATCTTTATACCTCCGTAAACGCTGCGATAAGCTCTTATCGGTCTCTTTTGCCATCTTTTAAGCCCTCTGTCAGAAATGCAAAAAGCTCTTCTTTTTTCAAGCTATCCTGCTTACCCGTATCAAGGTCTTTAACAGTAACATTGCCGGATGCAATTTCATCATGTCCGATTATACACGCATAGCCAGCACCCTTGTTATCGGCAGACTTAAATTGTGCCTTAATGCTTCTTTCCAGAAAGTCCATATCACATGATATCCCCCTTGCCCTGAGATCGGAGACAAGGGAAAGTACCTCCTGCCTGGCCTCGTTATCTGCAGAAATAACGTAAACCTCTATTCCAGGCTCGTTACCGAAACTACAGTTCTGCTGTTCCATCACCAGCACTATTCTTTCAAGGCCGGCAGCAAACCCTACAGCTGGAAGAGGAGCACCACCTACTGCATCTGAAAGATTGTCATAACGTCCTCCTCCACAGACTGCGTTCTGTGAACCGAGTTCACCGGAAAGCACCTCGAAAGCGGTTTTTGTATAATAGTCAAGGCCTCTTACCAGCCTTTTATCAAGATGAAAGGATATATGAAGCCTCTCAAGACCCTGGGTCACTTCGTCAAAATGATCCCTACAATCCTTACAAAGACTTTCATAAATATCTGGAGCATTTTCTGTGATCTTTTTGCAGTTCTCGTTCTTGCAGTCAAGTATCCTCAGGGGATTTCTCTCAAAACGATCCTGGCATGTCTTACAAAGGGAGTCCAGCCTCGGCCTGAAATAATCTTTCAGTTTCCGGGTATAGTCCGGCCTGCATTGGGGACAACCGACAGAATTGATGATAACGTCAAGATTTGATAAACCAAGGTCAGTAAAAAGATCAATTGCAAGTTTTATTATTTCAACGTCCACATAGGGACTATTGCTGCCAAGAGCTTCAAAATCCAGTTGCCAGAACTGTCTGTACCTGCCTTTCTGGGGTCTTTCATATCTGAACATCGGTCCTGAGGTCCATAGTTTCGCTGGCTGCTGGCCATTATCCATCCTGTCCTCATTGTAAGCTCTTACTATGGATGCAGTAGCTTCAGGACGTAAAGTCAGGCTCCTGTCTGCCCTGTCTTTAAAAGTATACATCTCCTTATCCACTACGTCAGTGTTTTCCCCAATTCCCCTGGAAAAGAGTTCAGTATTTTCAAATACTGGAAGATGTATTTCTCTGTAAGCGAAAAGATCGGCCATTCTTGAAGTTTTTTTCAATACATAAGACCATTTCCATGATTCTTCGGGTAAAATATCTCGAACTCCCCTGGGAGCTTTTATTGTCACCATAAAATTTCCTCCTGTTAACATTATTTCCAAGCAGTTTTAAAACATTTACACAAGTATGAAATTATACATCACCATCATTGGGATATCCAACAGCAAACATATTGTTGCCAAAAAACTAACAAAAGGCGTGACCTGCAAAAACGGCCACGCCTTTAAAACCCTTCTTATCTCATGTTTTACCTGGATTCCAGTTGGAACTTTATTGCTGTCCTTTCTTCTCCATCTATTTCAATCTTTTCAAAGGATGGAATACAAACAAGTTCTATGCCATTTGGGGCAACATATCCGCTGGCAACAGCAATAGATTTTACTGACTGGTTAACTGCCCCCGCACCAACAGCCTGAACTTCCACTGCACCTTTTTCCCTGAGTACTGCCGCAATTGCTCCAGCCACAGATTTTGGTTGGGATTTCGAAGAAACTTTGAGTACCTCCATGGATTAATGCCTCCCCTGTTCAGTAAAGTGTCGAAAAAAACAAAAAACGTCAGAGCAGTTTGTCATCTATTATTATTTTGTTTCAATTATATTAGTATATCGTTAAAACTTACAATAATGCAAGTTATTAGATATTGTCAATTGACTAAAAGATCCCTTATTCTTTACAGCTACTTTTTTATTTCCCCAAAAAAATCGGCGTTAGAATTTATACGCCGATCATCTGACAGCAACTAATATTCAAATTCCTTCCGAAATTAAATTATCTTGCTTCAAGAAGAAATTTAATTGCAGTCCTTTCTTCATGATCAATCTCGATCTTGGCAAAAGAAGGAATACATATAAGATCAATACCATTTGGCGCAACATATCCTCTTGCCACAGCTATAGCCTTTACAGTCTGGTTTACCGCTCCTGCACCGACAGCCTGAACTTCCACCGCTCCCTGTTCCCTGAGAACTGCTGCCATTGCTCCCGCAACAGTCTTGGGTTGTGAACTTGCACCAACCTTAAGCACTTCCATAACGAGAACCTCCTTTACGACATAGCATCAAAAAAACATGACCTGGATCTACTTGTCATGAAGAATTAAGAACATTACAAATTTATCACATTAAAAAGACATTTGTAGAAAGAATCAAAGTTGAATATATCAGAGTTCTTTACCTTAGTCAAGTAACTATTTATTGCTTAAAACTGCGATATTTTTAATGATAAAATGTTCTTCATTCGATCTTCAGTTACTAAAACAAAAAACAAAGTGAGGTTAATAAATGGCTTCCGATATCATCGAGGTAATTGCGAAAGAATTAAAGCTTTCACGCGAAAAAGTCCAACGGACTGTTCAACTTATCGATAATAACTGTACCGTTCCCTTCATAGCACGCTACAGAAAGGAAATCACCGGGGAACTTGACGAAAGGGAAATCACCGATATCTGGGATATGAGGATCAAACTGCAGGAACTTGAAAAGAGAAAAAACACTATTCTGGATTCTCTCAAAAAGAGAGAGCTTCTAACGTCATGCATCAAGGAAAAAATAATTAATGCCCCTTCAGCTCAGATCCTGGAAGACTTATATCTCCCTTTCAAACCTAAAAGGAGAACTAAGGCTTCCATAGCTAAAGATAAGGGTCTTGAACCCCTTGCTGAAGAGATATTCAAACAGGTAGGAATTGAACTTGAAAAAGAAGCCAGGCAGTTCATAGATCGAAATTCAGACCTTGTTTCAACAGAAGACGTTTTAGAGGGAGTACAGCATATAATTGCTGAGAAAATAAGCGAAAATACAGAAACAAGGCAAAAGATCAGAAATCTTTATATCAAAGGCGGATCAGTTTACACTTCACTGAATTCAAAAGAAAGCGATCCAGATGGCAAATACAGACCTTTCTACAATTTTTCAGAGTTATGTGTTTCCTGTCCTCCCCACAGAATTCTTGCCATTTTCAGAGGAGAAAAGGAAAAGATCCTTTCCGTGAAGATCCGCCCTTCAGAAACCAGTGCGATAAACATACTTGAAGATCTCTTTGTCAAGGGCAACAAAGAGGACTCGCAGCTTGTCAGGAAAACCATTATTGACAGCTACAAAAGATTGATCTCTCCTTCAATGGAAAGAGAACTTCACAATTTCTTAAAGGAACAGGCGGATCAGAGATCCATCAAAACTTTTACAAAAAATCTGTATAACATACTGATGGCTCCTCCTCTTGGCCAAAAAAGGATCCTGGCCCTCGATCCCGGATTTAGGACTGGCTGCAAGCTCGCCTGCCTGGACGAGAAGGGAAACCTTATACATCATAATACAATCTATCCAAATGCTCCCTGGTACGATAAGGAGAGTTCGGCCCGTGAGATCAAAACACTTGTAGAGAGATTTTCCGTTGAAGCTATTGCTGTAGGCAACGGAACTGCTGGTAAAGAAACAGAGACCTTCCTGACCGGACTGGATTTACAGGATGTCATAATTACAATGGTCAATGAGAGGGGAGCATCTGTCTACTCTGCTTCAGATATTGCAAGAAAAGAATATCCTAACGTAGATATTACGGTAAGAGGCGCGGTATCCATTGGACGAAGACTAATGGATCCCTTATCCGAACTTATAAAGATCGACCCGAAAGCCCTTGGCGTAGGTCAATACCAGCACGATGTAAACCAGAAGGAGCTTCAGAAAAGCCTGGATGAAACAGTTTATTTATGTGTTAACAGGGTGGGAGTAAATCTCAATACTGCCAGCACTGTTCTTCTATCCTATGTCTCCGGACTTAACAGGTCACACGCAGAAAATATTGACAACTACAGAAAAGAAAAGGGAAGGTTCAACTCCAGAAAGGATCTTTTAGAGGTGCCTGGCATTGGGAAAACTGTCTTCCAGCAGGCTGCAGGTTTTTTAAGAATACCTGATTCGAAAAATGCACTTGATTCTACGGGAGTTCATCCCGAACATTACAGGATAGTTGAAAGTATGGCATCGGAACGGAATTGCAGCGTGAAAAATCTTGCAGGAAATAAAGATATCCTTTCCGTTATTGACCTGGATATTTATATATCAGAGAGTGTAGGGATCCCGACACTCTCTGATATAGTAAAAGAACTCAAAAGACCAGGTAGAGACCCCAGAAAAGTTTTCGATTCCATGATTTTCAGGGAGGACATAAACACTATAAGTGACCTCGAAAAAGATATGATACTTGAAGGAATAGTAAGTAACATAACTGATTTCGGAGCCTTCGTTGATATTGGAGTACATCGGGACGGACTAATACATATTAGCAAGATGACAGACTCCTATGTAAGACATCCTTCGGATCTGTTGGCTACAGGGCAGAAAATTAAAGTAAAGGTCGAAGGAATAGATCTGGAAAGATCACGAATATCCCTTTCTTTACAAAAAGCTTTAAAAGAGGGAATGATAACAAAATGATGCACAAAAAAAAGGACCATAGAATTGAATATGATGTTGCAGTTATTGGTGGAGGACCTGCAGGATTAATGTCTGCTTATGTTGCTGCTATGGCGGGAAAACGTGTTATTGTCCTGGAAAAAAATCCGTCCATGGGGAAAAAACTACTGATCACGGGCAACGGAAGGTGTAATCTTACCAACTATGAAACTGACATAGACAGGCTGGTACAAAAATACGGAAAGAAGGGACGTTTCTTATATACAGGTTTCAGTATTTTCGGACCCGAACAGACTCTTGAATTTTTCAGAAAGGCAGGACTCAAGACAAAGACCGAGAGAGGGAAAAGGGTCTTTCCAGATAGTGACAGAGCAGAGGATGTTCTATTAAGCCTCACGTCAGGGCTGAAACTTGACAGGGTCACTTTAAAACTATCTTCACCAGTTAAAAAGCTTTTCACAGATAATTCAAGGATAACAGGGATCGAGATCCAGGGAAATATTTCTGTCAAGGCCAGGAACTACATTATAGCAACCGGAGGTTGTTCATATCCTGAAACCGGATCAACAGGAGACGGATACTATTGGGCAAAACATATCGGTCACAGGATTAATGAACCTCGTCCTTCCATAGTTCCACTCAAAACCAGGGAACAATGGGTAAGGGAACTTAGCGGACTCTCCCTTAAAAACGTTGCATTGACTGCTTTTTGCGGAGAAAAGAAGATCCTGGAAAGATTCGGAGAAATGCTTGTTACTCATTTTGGCATCAGCGGACCAATAGTAATGGATTGCAGCAAATATCTTCTTGAGAATCTCGATAAAAAGGAAGTAAAGGTTTTCATAGACCTGAAACCTGCACTCGATCATAAAAAGCTCGATAACAGGCTACAAAGGGATTTTCTCAAACACAGGGGGAAAAATGTATCAAATGGACTTAAAGACCTGCTACCCTCCTCCCTCGTTCCCATAATACTGAAAACAAGCACCATAGATCCTGAGATCCAGGTAGATCAGATTTCTCGAAGCCAGAGAAAAAAGATCCTTTCTACCATTAAAGCACTGCCTCTAACTATTTCCGGGTCCCTCGGACACAAATGGTCTATTGTAACAAACGGAGGAGTAGAACTTTCTGAAATAGAGCCTTCATCAATGAGATCCAGGATAATGGATAATCTTTTTTTCGCCGGAGAGGTCCTCGATCTAGATGGTCCCACAGGAGGATTTAACTTACAAGTATGCTGGACTACGGGATATCTGGCAGGAAAAAACGCTTCTTCCTCTGACCTGTTTTAAGTTGACGCACTGAAGAGTCAGTGATATGCTTTGCTATATAAAAGCAGGGAGGGGGATTCTTTAACATGAGTGTATATAAAGTCATAGAACTGGTTGGCACAAGTGAAAAATCCTGGGAAGAAGCGGCTTCAGAGGCTGTCAAGACAGCCGGTAAACATATCAGGGACATCCGTGTAGCCGAAGTAATAAAACTTGATATGCATATAGACGAACAGGGATCGCTACTTTACAGAACACGGTTAAGTGTCTCCTTCAAATATCATGGTGAATGAACTGATATTTAAGATAACCGGAGGAAAATCTACAACAGTTTCCTGACCTGTATTCAAAACTCGGGAAATAGATCTTTTCTGGTTTTTTAAGCACAAAGGATCAATCTGACCAGATTGATCCTTTGTGCTTAGTTTTTGTAAGAAGCCATGGTTCCTATTGAAACTAATCCTTATCCTGAAGCTTGTCAAGAACTGTCTTGTAACCATCCGCTCCGTAATCAAGGCATTTCTTAACCCTGCTTATTGTTGCTGTACTGGCTCCTGTTTCCTGAGCTATATTCGGATATGTTTCTCCTTCAGAAAGTTTTCTGGCAACTTCCAGCCTTTGCGCAAGAGCTCTTATTTCACCTATGGTAGCCACGTCCTCAAGGAAATCATATACTTCGTCTACTGTCTCAAGGCTTAAAAACGCCTTGGCCAGTTGTTCAGTAAGATCATCCTTCCATTTCTGGGCCATTCTTTAGTCACCTCCCTGATTAAACATCCATACGAGAGAAAATATTATCACTTCACAACATGAAAATCAAGGAAATAGATCCCCTCACTTACCGGATTTTAACTTATATTTTTTTGTTTCGATCAATTGTTTCAGTTCTGCAATATGATCGGGACCTGTTCCACAACAACCGCCAACCACGTTAGCTCCGAGATCGATCCATCTTGACACATGCCAGGCATATTGCTCAGGATCAAGGTCTTCCCTGCACATGTTGTTTTCGTCCAAGCCTGATTTTGTATCAAGAACCCAATTTTCTGGAACAGGATTGAAAGTATTGGCATATCCACCAACTATATTTACTGGTAAGCTCTCAAGTTCAGGCATAGCTGAAGTGATACTTTCCGGAGCACAGCAATTTGCAAGAACTCCTGAAACAGGGATACCTTCAAGAGCATGGAAGGCATCTTTAATTGTTTCACCGCTACGAAGCCTGCCTGATCTGTCCTCATGTAGAGTCCAGGAAACCCAGACAGGAAGACCGAAAGGACAAGCCCCCTGAGCAGCAGCCTTTGCTTCTTTTGCAGTGGACATGGTCTCGCATAAAAGTATATCAACTTTTTGGGAAAGGATAGATGCCTGTTCATAATAGAGAGACAGGATCACGTCGTAATCTCTCACAAGGTCTGGTCTGTAACTACCTGCAAGTGGAGGTAGAGATCCAGCAATAATAACATCCTCACCGGAATCATCTCTTGCCTTTAACGCAAGATCACAGGCAAGCTGGTTTAATTCGGCAAATCTTTCTTCCAGTCCTTCAAGTGCAAGATTAGCCTTAATGACGCCATAAGTGTTAGCAATAATCATCCTGGCACCAGCTTCTATGTAATCCCTGTGGATCCTGTATACTTCTTCTGGAGCCACAAGAAGGGCATTTGCTGACCATATGGTATCCTTACTCTCAACGCCCCTTGCAGATAACTCTGCTCCAGTACCTCCATCCGTCAGCAAAATACTTCCATCTCTTTTTGCGTTCAGGTAATTAAAAATTAGATAAAACCTCCCTTAGGTTGAAATATCAGTTTTTAAATTAAGATAGAAACAGCCCTCTTGGTCAACTTAACCCTTTGATAGTGCGAAGTTGTCTATCAATTTCATCTATAACTTTTTCTTTTACTGTGATCCACTGGGGAGCCACCAGCCACGGAGATCTTGCATCCGCACTTAATCTCTGGATAACTAAACTTGTTGGTATAACCGCAAGAGCTCTTGCTACATTTTCAGCATAATCTTCCATAGAAAGAGGAATGTATTCCCCTTTTCGATAGAGTTTTTCAAGAAGAGTTCCTTTGAGTACATAAAGAGGGTGGAATTTCAATGCATCCACAGACATTTCAACAAGCCATTTTGAGGACCGTTTAAGCTGATCTGGAGCTTCGTTCTTAATGCCGGAAATAAGGTGAGCACAAGTTAATATATTTCTTCCAGAAATTCTTGAGAGTGCATCTTTCACTTCTGCAATTCCGTGCCCCCTGTTGAGCCACAAGAGGCCTTCCTCATCCGTAGTCTGAACACCAAGCTCAAGCCAAACCTGTAATCCTCTTTCCGATAGTTCTTCGAGGTAAAAGAGGAAATCATCCGGAACAAGGTCAGGTCTTGTCCCCATAGATACCCCTACGACCTCCGCTTTTCGAGTGGCATATGAAATAGAACCTTCAACAAGTTTAACCAGTGAAGATAAAGGGATGTTGGTACAGCTGTAACTCTGAAAATAAAGGATTATCTTTTTTGCCTTGTATCTTTTAGCCGCAACAGAAATGCCCTTGTCAATCTGTTGCTCCAGGGTAATGTTTTCGAGACTGGCACCACTTCCTCCTCCCCTGGAATCACAGAAAATGCAACCACCGCGACCAGAGCTGTCCCTGTGAGGGCAGCCAGAACCAGCATCAAGGGATACCTTTTGAACTCTTTCTCCGAACTGTTTTTTTAACAGGGTTGACCATTTAGTATAAAGGGCTTCTTGAGACAAAATTGATCCTCCACGCAATCACCTCTGAACAGGCTTTCTTAAAAAAATCTATAAAAGGATTACTCCAATATTTCAGGATTTTACAGGAGCCTTAAAAGAAAGATCAAATATCAAAACTCCAGCCACTCCAGGACGCACGCTCCCCAGGAATAACCTACACCAAATCCGGCCAGGACAACTCGGTCCCCATTATATATTCGTTTCTCTTTCTGTGCCTGTTTCAAGGCCAGGGGAATTGTTGAACTTACAGTATTTCCAAGATTTTCCATATTCATATAAAATTTATTTTCAGGAATTTCAAGATTATCCCTCAGATGCTCAAGAACAAGCTTTGTAGCCTGATGGAAAATAAAAAGATCTGCACTGGCCTTGTCAAGGCAATTCTTTTCGAGAACTTCACTGACTGCCAGAGGAACTTCATCCATTGAAAACTTTAATATCTCTGGTCCGTTCATGTAAAAATCATTTTCGGATCTTACGTTTCCAAACCTGTTCCGCCTCTCTTTAGCAGTTTCAGGAGATCTTGGCAATGCCATACCTCCTGCGGGAATAGTGAGATTTTTGGCTCCCCCTCCGTCAGTCCCAAAAACAAATTCGCCTATACCATTGATATTATTGGATTCTTCAACCATCGTCGCTGTAGCAGCATCTCCAAAAATAGTTCGAGTACTTTTATCCATGGGATTAATAAATTTAGTCAGAACATCACCAGTGACAAGCAGGACTTTTGAAGCAAGACCCGAAGCGATAAGGGATTTGGCTAATGCAAGTCCATAGACGTAACCAGAACAGCCAAGGTTGTAATCAAAAGCACCAGCAGATCTTCGCAGTCCCAATTTTTCATGAACTAAACACGCTGTCGCAGGCATTATGTAATCAGGTGTTTCAGTACAAAGAAGAAGAAAATCGACTTCTTCTCTTGAAATATTATATTCTTCAAACAGTGCTTCAGCAGCATTAACTGCCATATCTGATACAACTTCTTTTCCGGCTATTCTTCTCTCTTTTATTCCTGTCTTGTGAAATATCTTCTCCGGTTTCCATGTGCCAAATTCATCTACAAGCATCTGGTTGTCAAGAACATTCTCGGGAAGATAACTTGAAATCGCAGATATCACAGATTTTCTAATTTCCATACTAGTCCCTCCTAAATGACATAACCTATGCATTATGCCATTGTCACTCTTAGGTGACAAGCTTGCAATTAATCATATATTTTTTAAAAGGAATATATCACCTGTAAAAGAATAGAGCCATAAGTTTTAAAAAGAAAGGGTATCTTTATGGAAGATAAAAAATAGGGTGAAGAACCTTGAGTGATACGTACTGCCATCGCAAAAGCCTCACGGATTTCCGTGAGGCTTTTGCGACTAAACTGGTGCCGGACATCGGACTCGAACCGATACGCCCTCGCGGGCGCGGGATTTTGAATCCCGTGCGTCTACCACTTCCGCCAGTCCGGCAACTGATATCTATGAAATAAACACAACCAGAAAACTATGTATTTAAAATATTGCTCCACTTTCAGCGCATTAGATACTATCATTTTCTCCCACCACTGGCAATAGTTACGTTGTGCAGATATCCTGGTGAATAATAAGCCGATCAGGGACCTGCTGCTCATCCTGTTAAAGTATGAATTTACCTCCTGATTTTTCCTGTCCCTTTCCACCCATCTTATTCAACATATCAAGATCCGCAGATGAAGCAATATCGATCTTTGACTGGCGTTCCTGTTGTGCAGTCTTAATCTTTTCTTCATATTCCCTGATCGTTTTCTTTATATCCTCTACATCTCCCCGGATCCACTGTAAAATACTGTCAGCGAGAGGTTGAAGCTCCTCATCACCAGGAATTTCCTCTATCATTCCGAGTTCCTTGAGTATCCTGTGTTCTTCTCTTATGGAATCAAGAATATCCTCTTCAGTTATTATTCCCTTTTTATAGAGGACCCTTCCAAGAATATTGTACCTGCTTTTCATATTTTCCTGATTAGCTGCAAGTCCATCCATTCTTGACATCATCATCGAGATCAGTTCGTCAAAACTAATCTGCATCTGCTGATTCATATCAATTACTCCTTTCTTCAGACGAAATTATATTGATCCGGAAGAATTCCTAAATATTGAACCTTATCTCTACCAGATCTCCGTCCTTAACTACATAATCCTTACCCTCAAGTCTCAGTTTCCCTGCTTCTCTGCAGGATGAAAAGGAATATGAACATTCCCTGAAATCGTCGTAGTGGACTATCTGTGCCCTGATGAACCCCCGGGCAAGATCAGAATGAATAGCACCAGCTGCATCAACTGCAGTGCTGCCCTTTTTAAGAGTCCAGGCCCGAACTTCATCCTTTCCTGTAGTAAAAAATGATATCAGACCAAGGAGTCTGTATGCTTCCCTGATAAGCCTTTCTCTTCCAGGCTCTGTTACAGACAGATCTTCCATGAAGTCCTTCTGTTCTTCTGGATCCAGTTCTGCCAATTCCATTTCAATGCTTCCAAAGACCTTGACACAGGGAGTATCCGTGGAACGAGCTGTTTCCATTATCTTTTCATATCCAGGAATAGAGCTGTCCTCTGTCTGGGAATCATCCAGATTCAGCACTATCAATTCAGGTTTAAGTGTAACAAAGGCAAAACTGCTCAGTCTTCTTTTCTGCTCTTCATCAAGACCCAGGTCTCTCAGGGGATGCTCTTCCATCAGGTGATCCATGCATTTCTCAAGAAGTTTTATCTCAAGATCTTCATCTTTTGTTCTCTTCTTCTTTTCCTCAAGCCTTTTGAGCCTGTTCTCTATAACTGCCATATCCCGGAGAATAAGCTCCGTTTCAACAATAGCCCAGTCCCTGTAAGGATCTACAGTTTCCTCAGGATGGGGAACTTCGGGATTTTTAAAACACCTTATAACATGGACCAGCGCTTCTGACTCTCCTACAAATGAAAGGAAAGCATTTCCAAGACCCTCTCCCTTGCTGGCATTTCTCGATAATCCGGCAAGATCCACAAATTCGACAGTAGCCGGAGTTACTTTTTTAGGCTCGAAAAGTTTTACGAGGTCGTCGAACCTGACATCAGGAACAGGAACTACAGCCCGGTTGGGCTCTGTTTTGCCGCTTGCATAGGGCTTCACCTCTGCACCTGCTTTTGTTATTACATTGAAAACGGTAGATTTTCCGGATAATGGCAAACCAACTATTCCGCACTTAAGCATTTCGATCACTCCACAAAAAACAGTCTGAACTGATGATCCAGGAAAGATCTATTCAGACATTTTTTAAACCTGAATGAGCATAACAGAGAAAATGAGGTTAATCAAACTGGTATATTATACTATTGTGGAAGAAAAATTTTGTCTTTAGAATATTATTAATATCCTTTGTGAGGAGTGTGTTAGTAATGATCAAAAAGACCTGTTGTGCCCTGTTCTGTCTGCTGACGCTTTTTATTCTTCCTTCCCATTCTCTGGAGTTATCGAAACTGGATGTTGATTCTGTTGAATTTTATCCATCCGGTGCTATGGTAAAGTTCCTGCTTTCCGAAAAGGAACCTGCGCAGTTGATCCTGCCAGGAACTTTCAATAAGGAATCTATCAGATACGAAACAGATTCAGACACTACTGTCACAAGTTTTAACGTAAAGGAAAAAACAGTTTCTGAATGGTACCCGGATACACTTGCTTCCCTGAGAAAGGAGATCGACAATCTAATAGAGGAAAATCGAGAGCTCCTATCGGTTACAAAAGGACTTGAACAAACTGTCAAACATCTCAATAACTGGCCTCTGGACGAAGTTGAAACCTCGGAGATAAAAACGGTTTTGAACATCGTACAAAAGGAAAGGATAAAAACAGAATCAGAACTCATTGAAAAAAAGAAGGAACTGGACCTGACAAACAAAAAGATATCCCTTCTTGAAAATCAGTACAACTCGATGATGCCTCCCTTTAATAACAGGTTCATAATAATATCTCCGGAATGGGATGGACCAGGTGTTGTTCATATTTCGGCATGGACTGACCATGCTCGCTGGAATCCCGAATATGAGATGAAACTGGACACCAGCTCAGAATCGATCGAGCTTGCCCTCAAAGCAAAAGTGTCACAGAAAACTGGTATAGATTTAAGAGGAAATCTCGTCTTTAATACAGCCATTCCTCAGAGAAGTCTGACCCCTCCGGAAATAGAGCCACAGATAGTCGATTTCAGGGATGATGCTTCTACCTTGAAAATGTTACGTGAAAATGTTTCCCGTGCAATGTTCAAGGATGAAGCCCAGGTGCAGACCAGAATTTCCCAGAGCATTACAAATCTGTCTCTGTCTTCCAACGGAGTAATACCCGGTACAGGTGAAAAGGTATCTCTTTCATTGGGAGAAGAATATATTGATGTAAATGTATCATCTATTATTATACCGTCACTGTCGGAAGAGGCATGGATAACCGCAAAAACTCCAAACCTTACTACTCATCTTCTTGAGGGACCTGCTAAAATGTTCGTAGACGGTTCCCCTGGAGGAGAAACTCTCATAAGAGGTTATGCCGTGGGGGAAAAGTTCGAAATGCCCTTCGGTAAGATTCCCTTTCTCAAGGCAGAAAGAAAGGAATTTATCGACAGGAAAAGTACAAGCTGGACAGGTAAAGGAAGACTTGTCAAAGGTTATACGATAAATGCCGTTAACGGCCTGAAAAGTAAAAGGTTCGTTACATTTATGGACAGGGTTCCTGTATCCTCGAATGAAGATATTGAGATTGAAATCCTGGAGATCACCCCGGAAGT
>CAZFJG010000008.1:0-37025 GCA_964519285.1 uncultured Synergistales bacterium
ATCTTGACAGCGAAAACTCCTTCAACATTCTGGAGATGATGGTCAAACTTAACAGGGAACTTGAAACAACTTTTATTTTTGCCACTCACGACGAAAAAGTAATGAAATATCTTAGAAGGAAGATCCACCTGATGGACGGACGGGTTATAAAAGATGAGCGATCGACGGAAGGAGAGAAACAGTTTGGTCATTCTCAGGCTCGCCCTTAGAAACATAAAAGAGGGAGGACTAAGGACATACCTTAACGTGGCTGCCCTTGTGCTCGTCATTCTCCTCATAATCGGTTTTCAGGGACTTTTTGACGGGATGCTTGCCAGCACGACAAGGGCAATGATCGAGGACGAAGTGGCGGGAGGACAGTTCTGGCACGAAAATTATGATCCTTACGATCCTCTTTCCATCGAGGACAGCCATGGCAGAATCCCTGAAAAATTGCGGAACAGCATAAAAGAGGGCGAGGCTGAACCGGTGCTTATAAGGCTCGGGACCATCTACCCTCAGGGACGAATGCAGACAGCCCTTATAAGGGGTATAGACCCAAAACAGAAAGTATTAAACCTGCCAACGGAGACATTACTTACAGAGAATACAGATCTCCCGGTTATGATCGGAACGAGAATGGCCGAAAACATGAAGCTGAAAGAGGGTGAAAGCCTTATAATCCGCTGGAGAGATGCAACGGGAACCTTTGATGCAGCTGAAGGAAGGATCGTTTCCATTATGAACACCCAGGTACCTTCCATCGACGAAGGGAACCTATGGGTCCCTCTTGCCAGACTGCAGGAAATGACCGCTCTACCAGGAGAAGCTACACTTATCATCATGGGCAACGACACTGAGGGACATCCCTCTACTTCAGGATGGAATTTCAGGAGCAGAGATCACCTTATGTCTGACATCAGAGAGATAGTTCGAACAAAAAGGATCTCAAGTCTGATAATATACCTGATACTGCTTTTTTCCGGCATGCTTGCAATTTTTGACACACAGGTCCTGTCGCTCTTCAGACGCAGAAGGGAAATTGGTACTTTAATTGCCCTTGGCATGACCCGACAACAGGTTATTGCCCTTTTTACCCTGGAAGGAATGCTATATGGAATAATTGCCCTGGCAGTTTCTATACTTTTGGGGCTTCCCCTGCTTTTTTACCTGACCTCTGAAGGGATCGCCCTTCCTGAGATAATCGACAGTTACGGTATCGCCATGGGAGAAAGGCTCTATCCAGTTTACTCTTTTGAACTTGTTGCAGGAACAGTTATCCTTATCATGTCCGTAGTAACCGTCGTCAGTTTTATCCCTACCCGGACTATAGCCAGGCTGAATCCCACCCAGGCGATTCAGGGGAAAATAACATGATAACCTTTATTCTCAAGGGCCTCCTCAGGGACCGTACGCGTAGCCTGTTTCCAATACTAATGGTCACTTCAGGAGTATTCCTGACAGTCTTCATGTATTCCTTCATGCAGGGAGTCATGGGTGATATTGTCAGTTACACTGCAAGGTTCGACACGGGACATGTAAAGGTAATGACAAGGGCATACAGGGAAATTGAGAACCAGGCTCCCAATGACCTTGCAATGATGGGATCACAGGATATTCTTGAATGGCTCAGGGAGAACGAAAAAGATCTGTTATGGACCGAAAGGATCCGTTTCGGTGGAATACTGGACGTTCCCGACGAAAAAGGTGAGACAAGGACACAGGGACCTGTTATGGGACTTGGAATAGACCTGCTGGGGGAGAATTCTCCTGAAAAGAGCATTTTGAACCTTGAAAACGCCGTCATAAACGGGAAATATCCCGAGAGTTCAAAGGAGATACTTGTAAGTGATGAATTTGCAGAAAAAATGGATATTAAGCCTGGCAATACAGTAACCCTGATAGGATCGACCATGTACGGAGCAATGGCCTTTACCAATTTCACGGTGACAGGGACAGTTCGTTTCGGGATCAAAGCCCTGGATGATTCTACAATACTGGCAGATATTGAAGATATCCAGTACGCTCTTGACATGAAAGGTGCCTCTGGAGAAATTGTGGGTTATTCAGAGGACATGCTCTATTCCGAAAGAGAAATGCGCAAACTTGCAGAAACTTTCAACAACAGGTTTACCGTCAAAGAAAATGAGTTCTCTCCGGTTATGGTCACCCTTTCGGATCAGGATGGTCTTGGACAGTATCTGGCTTATTCCAACAGGATGGCCATGGCAATGATCGGCGTCTTTGTTCTCGCAATGACAATAGTACTGTGGAACTCGGGATTGATGAACGGGCTCAGAAGGTACGGAGAGATCGGACTTCGGCTGGCCATTGGTGAATCAAAGGTGCAGCTCTATAGATCCATGGTAGCCGAATATATTGTGATCGGCATAGTGGGATCTGTTCTCGGAACAATGGCTGGATTGGGAGTTTCCTTTTATCTCCAGCATTACGGAATTAATTTCGGGGACGTTATGTCCGGCTCAACCGTGCTTTTGCCAAATATTATCAGGGCAAGGGTAACTTCCGGGAGCTATTTCATAGGATTTTTGCCTGGAGTATTTGCCTCGGCAGCAGGTTCTATGTTCTCGGGAACTGGAATATTCCGCAGAGAAACATCTCAGCTGATGAAGGAGCTGGAAATATGAAAAAAAATATTCTTTTGCTGTTACCTTTGATTCTTTTGCTGATCTTTACATCAGCTTTACAGGCAGAGGAACTAAGCGCGTTGGAGATCCTTGAAAAAGTAGACGAAAACTACTCCCCTGAAAACAGGAAAATAACCTCCACAATGGTCATAAGGGGTGCCAGGAACACCAGGACCGTTCAGGCAGTTTCATGGGTCCAGGGTACTGATAAAGCTTTCAGTGAATATCTGTATCCTCCCCGGGAAAAGGGTACAAAAATGCTCAAACTTGGAGAAGAACTCTGGATATATTCTCCTTCAACTGACAGAACAATTAAAATTGCAGGACACATGCTCAGACGTTCCATGATGGGTTCAGACGTTTCCTACGAGGACTACATGGAGGATCCAGGGCTGACAAACATCTATGAGGCTGAGCTGATCGGGGAGGAAAATGTCGGGAAAAGGGATTGTTATGTCCTTGAACTTACCGCAAAAGAAGAAGGCCTTTCATATCACTCCAGAAAACTCTGGGTGGACAGAGAACGTTTTCTACCCATGCAGGAATACCGCTACGCCAAAAGCGGGAAACTACTCAAGACCTATGTCATCAATGAAGTCATGCAGGCAGACGAACGCTGGTATCCCAGAAGAGCTATCTTCAAGGATGTACTTGCTTCCGGAGAGGGGACAGAACTGATAGTAGACGATATAGAATTCGACCTGGACATACCCGACTATATCTTTTCTAAAGCCTCCCTTAGAAGATAACCCCAAGGGCAGTTTAAAAGAAACCTTGTAAACCTTGGGGTCAGGTCTTGCACTGTCGGTTTTGTAGTGCTTTAAAAAATTTTCAAAATGAATAATCGTTTTAATTATCTCTAACTTCTTTTTCCTCAAAAAACTTTACTGCTCTGCTCACAGTACTTCTATGTACATTGAATACGTCTCCTATTTCTTTCATAGAATAGCGGCCTTCCAAATATGCTCTGGCCATTCCTTCTTTAGGGTCTGAAAAGGAGCTTTTATAGTACTGAAGGTCAAAAACCGGCGCTTCAATTTGCTCTCTGGGAATTTCTGATTTTACATCATGAATAGTTGACTTTACATAACCTTGTACTTCTTCTATGAACTCGTCAGAACCAAGATAGATCTGCTGTTTTAGATCATTCCATATACTCTCTCCCCATCTTAAACCCTGCATAACAAAAGAAATATATTTATTTTTTGCCTCTTCGCGATCTTCAGAAAAAAGATTCAAGACAAATGAGACATTTAACCATTCAGGCCTTGAGGTAAAACCAGCAGTCGCTCTGAAACTACTCCATCTATAATTGCCTGGTTCCTTGATTATCTCCGCCCTAACCGGATTAAGTACTACATAACGAAGCAACTCTAAAAGATAAGCATTTTTTTCTACAATGATAGATTTATATCTTCCCTGAAACACGTGCCCAACGTTGTTATTTTTCCAATTAAATTTTTGGGTATAAATTCCATTAAGCTGAGCCATACCTTTAGATAGATTAGGGATAGGTGTTTCTAAAACAAGGTGGTAATGATTATCCATGAGACAATATGCATAACAAACCCACTCGAATCGTTCGCTTACCTTTGAAAAGACTTTCAGAAAAGTCAATCGGTCATCTTCAGAAAGAAAAATATCCTCCTTTCGATCACCTCTCGTTGTTATATGATAAACTGCTCCTGGGAATTCTATTCTTAGCGGTCTGGACATATTAATATTGTATCACAAAAACAACCATGCAAGACCTGACCCCAAGTGTTTTGTTTAATTTGGTTAAAAGACTATGCGGCAGGGGATTCCCAGAGTATTGCACAACAGGGCTATTTTTTGTCCAGCCTGATAAAAATATTCGTCCGTTAAATTGTCCTCAAAGCCCCATTTTCTGTATATCCAGTCTGCATAGTGATAATTCATTCGGTCAACAATGATATGATCCACCTTTCCAGCCAGAAGTTGCGGGAGTCTCTCTGCACGAGGCAGCATAGGAGCTATCATGGCATATGTTCTTATACCCTTTCTGTGCATTTCGCCAAGGGCTTCCAGCCTTTTCTTTATGGATGGAGCATTTGGTTCAAAAATGAACCTTATCCTGTCATCAGCAGTTGTTACAGACAAACCAGCCTCGAGACGCTCCGACCTGACAATTATATCAATATCCCTTGTAACAAGGGGGGAACGGGTCTGTATGAAAACAGACCATTTATTGCCCACAAGTATCTCGAGACATCGCCTCGTCAACATGTACTTTTTCTCAATAGGCTGGTATGGATCACACACTCCGCTTATCCAGACATCCCTTGGACTTTTTCTGACGATCTCTTTTTCAAGGAGATCCGGCGCGTTTATCTTCACATCAACAAAATCTCCCCAGGGTTCATCATGTCCAGTGAATTTCTTCATGAACCTTGCGTAACAGTAACTGCAGCCATGCTGGCAACCGACATAGGGATTGACAACATAGCTGTAGATTTTAGACTTTGACAGTATTGTCCTTGATCTTATTTCCCTTACCTGCAAATATAAAACACTCTTTTCTGTAACTGAAACTCGTTATTCTACCTTTGTACGCTTGAATAATTTGACTCCCTCAAAGACTCCGAGGAAAATCGTTGCTGATCCTAGAACATACATGATATCTGCCAGGGAAGGTGGGACAAAATAAAGGAAAGACCTTATTACTGGCATTGTAGTTCCCAGGGATACAAAAACAATTGAGAGGACTATTGAACCCAGAAGTATCCTGTTGCTGAAAAAGTTGGCATTGAATACTGTGGTAAGGTCATGCCGCCTTGACATTATATTGACGAACTGACAGTAGGCTATGGTGAGATAGGTGATAGTGGTGGCCCTTGCATATTCAAAGGTTCCCAGTGCATCCATGCCAAGGGCCGTTCCTTCTCTGCCCATATAGAGAGCGAAATTACCAAAGGCAAGGGCACCTATAAGAGTACCCAGTAAAAGAACTTCCAGAGAACTGAGGGGATTCATGATATGGGCATTCAGGTCCCTCGGAGGTTCCTTCATTATTCCCGGAGCCGGTGGATCAAAGGTGAGACATGTAAGGGGCAATACCTCTGCCAGGAGGTCAATAGCGAGGATCTGGATCGCAAGAATAGGAATGGCCCAGTCCCACAGGGCTACTCCCAGCAACCCGAGAAGAACAACAACAAGCTCGGCCATATTTGTTGTCATGGAAGCAAGTACGGTCTTTTTAAGATTAGTATAGATCGTACGTCCTTCCCTGACAGCCTCCACAAGGGTTGGAAAACTATCGTCAAGCAGTATCAGCTGGGCTGCTTCTTTGGCAACATCAGTTCCGGTCTGTCCCATAGCCACTCCAATAGCTGCTCGCTTGAGTGCAGGAGCGTCGTTCACACCGTCCCCTGTCACTGCTACAACTTCTCCCTGCCCCTGCAGAAGTTTTACGATCCTTAACTTGTCCTCCGGGGCAACCCGGGAAAAGATAACTGCTCCCTCCGACATCAGGATATCAACAAGTTCTTTATCATTCATCTTGCCCATCTGTACACCAGTATAAACAGGGGGGTCTCCGTCGGGAGAAAGACCTATCTGTCTACCCACTGCCTGTGCAGTTATTGCATGGTCTCCTGTCATGATTATGATCCTGATCCTGGCGTCATGACAGCTTGCGACAGCCTCCTTAACTCCTTCCTTGGGAGGATCTATCATGCAGACCAACCCAAGGAAAACCACATCCTTTTCGGCTTCCTCCACTGTATAGTCCCTGCCATCCTCATCCAGGGGACGAAAGGCTATTGCCAGAACTCTCAACGCCTTTTGAGAGTATTTTTCGTTCATCTCCCTTATTTTCTTTTTATCTTCTTCGGTTACAGGTACTACTTCCCCATCTCTGTAAATGTACTTGCATATCTCAAGGACACTGTCTGTTGCTCCCTTGAGAGCCAGTTCCTGGCGGTCTCCAAAAAGCCTGACAGAACTCATGAGCTTTCTTTCCGAATCGAAGGGAAATTCCTTCAGTTCAGGATTTTCCTCATCCTCTTTTGGACTTCTTGTTCCCAGTTTTGTTGAAAGGGTTATCAGGGCAGCTTCCGTTGGATCACCGATAGGATACCATCCATGATGATCCTCATCCGGCGGATGAATCTCAGCGTTTGAAGCCATGGTAGCAGCGTCCATCATGATCTCTATCTCCTCTATCTCTTCCTTCGACAGAGGCTCTCCACTTTCATCAAGTATTTCTCCCTCAGGGGCATAACCTATACCTGTTATTTCGTACTCTTTACCGCCGAACCAGACCTTTGTGACGGTCATCTCGTTTTTAGTAAGAGTTCCGGTCTTGTCAGTACAGATAACTGTAGTGGATCCAAGAGTTTCAACGGAGGGAAGGCTTTTAACCACAGCATGTCTTTCCGCAAGCCTTTTGCTCGTAGCGGACAGGGCGACAGTCACCTGTGCAGGCAGAGCCTGTGGGACAGCAGCCACAGCTACTCCAAGGGCATATACCATGCTCATGTAAAAACTGAATCCCTGCCACATTGCAATTCCAAAAAGGGCTGTACTTATAAAGAAAACAATACCGGTAAGCCATTTCGCAAGGGTTCCAAGTTCATGCTGGAGAGGAGACCTTACTGTCTCAGTCTCCGACGTCATATTAGCTATCTTGCCCATTTCTGTTTTCATGCCTGTACCAGTTACTACGCCCACAGCTGTACCGGTGGCAACATTGGTCCCCATGTAAGCCATGTTGTCCCTGTCTGCAAGGACAACTTCTTCCTCAATGATCCTGCTGGTCTTTTCCTGGGAAGTGGACTCTCCTGTAAGGGAGAATTCATTTGTCCTGAAATTGAAGGCCTCAAGGATCCTCACATCGGCAGGGATCTTGTCTCCGGCTTCCACTATAATTATGTCTCCTGGGACAAGCTGTTCCTGGGATACCTGCTGGAGTTCTCCGTCGATCCTTAACTTTGCAGGTGATCTGATAAGTTTCTGAAGGCTCTCAAGGATCTTGCCGGCCTTGTATTCCTGGACAAAGCCAATAACTGCATTGATAAAAACTATAACGAACATGACTGTTGCATCCCTTGAGCTGCCTATCAAATATGAAATGATACCCGCAAATATAAGAACAATTACCAGGAGGTCCTTAAACTGACGCAAAAATATAAGCCACCTGGGGAGGCTGATTTCCGCCGTTATGCTGTTCGGACCAGATTCCTTGCGTCTTTTTTCTGCCTTTTGTCTCGATAAACCCGTTTCAGAGGACTCCAGGAACTCGAGAACTTCTTTCGCATGCATCCTGTAATAATCTCTTTTATCTGTGTTCATGTTATCCTCCCCAAAGAAAGTCTTATTCAACACAATAAAGCAACACCATCTAATTATATTATATCGAGAGTTTCTGGTATGGTATTAAAAACTACGTAAGATCAATACAAGAAAAACCAAAAGATCTTAAATGAATATAAAAAAGGATGCTTATCTTCTGGGATTGGGAAAGGCAACACATTTAATTTACTGAGGATAATGTATAATTAAACAAACCTGCCAGAATTGCCTGATCCTGGTATAGCCTGTTACTTAAGGTAGTTTTTTACATTCCTACGGCTTTTTGTTTTACAACTCTTCTAAGGAGGATATACATTTGCGCTAAAGTAGACAGTCAAGTCCCAAAACTGCAATTAAAAAACGCCCCGTTACTTAAAAAAGTAACGGGGCGTTTTATTAGCTTTATTTCTTATTCCTATTATGCCTCTCAAGATCTGATGGCTCAAGGGAAAGCTCTTCGCCGGAGAAAAGTTTGGCCAGTCCTTCATTGGCAAATTGTTTCTGACGTTTTGTATAATCTTCGTGATGATAGAGTTTTTCAGGTATGCTTCGATTATCTTCCGGTTCTGTGTAGGTCGTTAGAACTCCTTCATAATTACGAAGAATAACCTTGCGGTCCGATCTTGATACCACGTAATTGGGCATTACAGGTATCTTTCCTCCACCGCCTGGAGCATCAACAATGAAGTGTGGAACTGCCATTCCTGTTGTATGGCCTCTCAGGAACTCTATGATCTCTATTCCCTTGCCTATTGAAGTCCTGAAATGCTCTATCCCCTCGGAAAGGTCACACTGGTAGATATAGTAGGGTCTCACCCTTATCTTCAAAAGCTGCTGGTTCAGCTCCCGGAATAAAAGGGGGCAATCGTTAACACCTTTAAGAAGAACAGACTGGTTACCCAGGGGTACACCGGCATCTGCAAGCATGTTACATGCCCTTGCCGACTCAGGGGTGATCTCCTTTGGATGGTTGAAATGGGTATTAAGCCAGACTGGATGATATTTTTTAAGCATATTACACAGGCCTTCTGTGATCCTCTGGGGACAAACCACAGGTGTCCGTGTGCCTATTCGCACAAAATCCACATGATCAATAGAGGATAGCTCGGAAAGTATCCATTCAAGCATATCTTCGTTGATAGTCAGTGGATCACCACCTGAAAGCAGGACATCTCTCACTTTTGGATTGCTCCTTACATACTCTATACAGCGGGCTATCTGTTCTTTAGTGTAGGCTCTGTCAGTCTCACCGGCATGTCTTCTTCTCGTGCAGTGCCTGCAGTACATTGAACACTGGTCCGTGACCAGAAGAAGGCCCCTGTCGGGATAACGATGTGTAAAACCCTGGACAGGTGAGTCAACGTCCTCATGTAGCGGATCGTGGATGTCAGAGCCTGCAATCTGTGTCTCTGGCGTTGAAGGTACAGCCTGCATCCTTACGGGACATGAGGGGTCATCAGGATCCATAAGGGATGCATAATAAGGTGTAATAGCCATGCGAAGTTTGGCCAGGCTTTTATCTATTGCCACAGCCTCTTCATCTGAAATTTTTATAACTTTTCTGAGTTGTTCTACGTCAGTTATCCTGTTCTTAATCTGCCATTTCCAGTCATTCCACTCTTCTTCTGTAACATCTTTCCAGATAGGTATTTCTTTCCAGTAACTGTCTCCTGTCATTCAAAGACCTCCTGATCCAGTTAATATTGGTCTAAAGGCTTTTTCAAGCCATTTCTCTGCTTATCTCAGTTTCAAAGATATGAAATTTTATTTACAATACCATAACAATTGGCAGGAGTCATGATAGATCACATTTCATCAATACACATTGCCCTTCATGAGAACTTTGCTCCGTAATTTCCTCATAAACCTGTCTTTCCACTACGAAACCACTTTTCCGGTAGAGCCTGTAGGCTGGTTTGTTGTCTTTAAACACCGTAAGGCTTAAGAGGTCATGTCCATTGTTCTGTCCTCTTTTCTTAGTCTGCTCCAGGAGACTGCTCCCGATACCTCTTTTTTTGTATTTCGGCGAGACTGACAGCGAATCAAGATACCAGCTGCCTTTAAGTCTTGCAGAATAATTTTCATGGATCCTTTCCAGTCTTTCGCCTGGAATAAGGCTTTCCATTTCAGGTGATATCCTGGGATTACAGGCAGGATAAGATAGAGAGAGTCCAGCTATACCACTCCCTGTCTCGGCCAGGAGACAATCTTCCAGACGCATGGAAAAATCATTACTGTCCAGCTTTTGTTCTATGATCTGGACCGTTGTTTTCCCGGGGACAAGGTCCCCATAAAGAAAATCGATAAAATCACCTGATGCTGAATCGATCAGCTTAGCTACTGCAGGAATATCCTCTTTTCTGGCTGTTCTGAAATAAATACTCATGAATTTCTCCTCTCTGTTATTGGTTTTCTACTAAGAAACTTCAAATAGCATCCTGTTCAGAAGCTATTAAATCCTCTAATTAATTTAAACTGAAAAGATTCGTTTTCTGAATTCATAACCCAAGGAAATGAACATATGCCTTTGGTTAAGAAAAACAACATGCCGTTGAACTGACCGTTCATTCTCTCGGTCTCATAAAAGTCGCAAAAGGGGAAATCTTTCTCTGGAATAATCGTATAACTGGTGAGTCACTCGATCTCATTTTACTTAAGGTATTTCTATCTGGGAAAAACTTGGGATTGTTTGTGGAATTATCCTCACTGAGATCCTGAAGGTACCAGACAGTCGCAAAAGATCTTTAGTTTGCGGCTCGGCTTTAACAGTTATAATAGCAATTGCTTAATTCGAAAAATGGATTAAAAACACAACTTGGAAATATTTCTTATCCCCCTGCTGAATACAGGAAAGTATTATACCACATTACGTAAATATTATAAAATCGGGTCTAATGCTACTTTCAACAGAACTTCAGTCGAATCTGCTGCAGATCATCCTGAATAATCCTGAGATCACTTAAGATCGCATTTCATAATGAAGCATCCTCCCTCATGGGGACTTTCCTCACTTGGTTCTATTAAAACTCTCCGGACTTTTCTGAATCCATGTCTCAGGTAAAGATCAAGTGCTACTTTATTATCCGCAAAGACACTGAGGCTGAGCACGTCGAAGCCTCGCTCCAAAGCTCTCGCTTTGGTGTAGTCTATGAGTCTTCCCCCAATTCCCTTGCCTGTATACTCTGGAAAAACAGCAAGAGAATCAAGATACCAGCTGTTCTCGACTTTCTCGGAATAGTTACCTCTAACCTTCTCCAACCTCTCTTCCGGGATGATCCTTTCCATTTCCGATGTTATCCTGTAAAGATGAGCTGGATATGACAAAGAAAGTCCTGCGACACCACCTTCTGATTCAGCCAGGATACAGTCCTCCCAGTTCATGGAAGGCTCTTTCCCATTTAATTTATCCTGAATTATCTGATTTGTAGTTTTGTCGGGGAAAATACCATTATATAGATAATCGATAAATCCTCCCGATGCTATCTCAATAAGCCTTGATATGAAAGGTATGTCATTTCTTAGGGCGTTACGGTAATGGATATCCATGTTAACTCCTTAAAAAATTTTTCAGATTCGTTGAAATATGATTATACCACTCCCTAAAAAGGCCAATGTATAAAGTAAAAAGGCGGGGAAAATCCCCGCCAGGTCTAAGGAACCAAAACCATGTCAATTACGTGGATCATGCCGTTTTTTGTGGTAATGTCCGGCTCCACAACAAAGGCATTATCCACCAGGACCTTGTCCGGTGCATACCAGACATCAAGCATTGCTCCATTGACACTTTTGATCTGATGGAATGATTTAAGCCTTGGAGATACAATTCTCTTGTTTATAACTACATGGTAGGTAAGGACCTCTCTAAGCATCTCCCTGTTCTCCGGCAGTAGAAGCTCGTCAAGCATTCCCTCAGGAAGATTTGCAAAGGCTTCATCAGTTGGAGCAAAGACCGTGTAAGAGTTCTGTTCTCGCATTACATCTTCGAGACCTGCTGCTTTTACTGCAGCAGCAAAGGTCTTCAGGTTTTCAGACCTTTCCGCAGTGGTTACAATGTCATATCTCGAGACCGATGCAGCATTGGAAGATCCAGCTATAACTAAAGTGAGGGTTATAACAGCAACAAAGACCAGCATCAACAATACTTTTTTTCTCATAACCTGCACCCCCTGAATAAATTTCAATTATCTTTAATATAGTACCACTTTATCAAAATGTCGAGAGAGTGCAAAAAAGTTCATGAACTTTTCGATAAAAAACTGATATTAAATGTCAGTCTTCGTAACCGTTCAAAAAAGTAAACAACAGGTCTATGTCCTGTCTATTGTTGTAGAAATGGACAGAAACTCTCATTTTATTCTTTCCAGCAACATGTGCCCTTATTCCATTCTCCCGAAGTATATGATCGTTCAGGTTCCATTCTTCAGGGAAAGTCAGATAATTTATCCCCGATATATTGACCCTGTCAAAGGGACCAACCACTCCAATATGTTCAGTGTTTTTGACCTTCTGATACAGATATTCCGTCAGATCCTTTATATATCGCTCTGTCTCGGATTTTCCAAGGGCAAGATAAGTTTCAAGGGCTTCCTTCATTCCCCGCAGCCCTGTCCAGTTCAATCCTCCAGTTTCGTATCTTCGCGCTCCGGAAGCAAGGTCAAGCTTAAAAGCAGAGTGATCCATCCTGTTTGTATTGCCGACCCATCCCACATATTGCTGTTCTATCTTCTCGATCATCCTTTTTGAAGCATAGCCAAAACCTGTTCCGAAGACGTTATTGAGCCATTTATAGCTTGAAACTGCAAGAAAATCTATGTTCATCTCTTTAACGTCAACTTCCAGTGCTCCAATAAACTGGGTAGCATCAACTACAAAAAGGATATCCTTATCTCTACAGATTCTGCCTATTCTTGAAAGGTCATGCCTGAATCCTGAGGTATTCTCAACACCGCATAGCTGTACAGCCACGGTTTTATCATCAACTAGGGCAACAAGGTCATCGTAGGGGACCTGACCGTTACTTGACCTGGCCAGTTTTATCTCAACATTTTTCCTGGCAGGATTCATCCACGTATATGGTGTAGAAGGAAATGAAAGATCCGTTGATATTACGTTGGACCCTTCAGGAAAATCCATACCGCTGGAGAAGACATTCAGGATAGAGGAACAGTTGTCACCGTAAAAAACTTCATCTGCCTCAGAATTGATGGCACCTGCAACAAGGGACCTCATGTTATCAGCATAATTCCAGTTTTCCACGTAATCCGGAATATCCATACCTTCTCTGTAGCGATTTTCAAGGTATGAAACCATGCTGTTGAAACTATCCTTCGAGATAAGACCTGTTGTCGCAGTATCAAGATAAACATATTTTTCAAGAACTGGATATTTTCCCCTGATCTCTTCAAATTGTCTTTCACTCATTGCCAAACCTCCCTTGAAAGCTTTTTTGTTTTCCTCTCCCTCGGAACCCGGCCTTGAATGCCGGGCCCTGTTTCTACAAAAGCTCCGAAGCAGGATCTTTGCAAAAGCCTTTAGCCCATTAACAACTTTGTCAAATAATGTTAATAACAACCACTCACGTAGTCAAATAGAGAACTTTAAAAAGAGGATATCAAGGATTCGAATAGCCAGATCTCCCTGTTTTTGTTAGAGTTATCAGAATATAATAGGGTATTATAATTATCTACCCTACTTTGAGGACAAAGAATATGAAATCCTCTACAAAGGAATTTTTTCGCGGCATAAAGAATATTTCCCCGGCTCTGATAGGTATTGTGCCTTTCGGCATAGTACTTGGTTTTGCTATGAAGTACTCTGGTTTTACCGAACTTCAATGCGCCTTCCACTCTCTTTCACTTCTGTCCGGAGCCGCACAGCTCGCTGCTATTCAGCTTTATTCTGATGCTGCTCCCGCTTTTATTATTATCATTACTGCAGTCATGATAAACCTGAGATATTCCATGTACAGCCTGTCCTTCAGACCTGTAATGGGGAAATCCTCCTTTTCAAAACGACTTTTGGCCGGTTTTCTCATGACAGATCTGGCATATGGATACATAATGACAGAATATGAAAAAAGTCCTGATAATCGTCTTCTTCCCTGGCTTTTCTTTGGCGTTGCTGGAGCCATATATATGTCCAGACAGGCAGGTATCTTCATAGGTTATTCTCTCGGGGCAGTTTTCACTGCAGGGGACCTGATTGATTTCGTAATTCCCCTTATTTTCACGGCTCTTATCGTACCTCATCTGAAAGGAAGAGACCGCCAGGTTGCAGCTCTTTCTGCAGCAATATCATCTGTAATTCTTGTACCGGTGCTACCTCTGAGATCAGGATTACTGGTATCTATAATAATAGGAATTGGTTCTGGAACAATGTACAGAACCTTTTCAAATAGAATCAGGAGTGGAAAATAATGTATTTTTATCTTGTTTTTGGCGCTGTAGCGCTGGCATCACTTGTAATTAAAAGCCTGTTCCTGTGCTTTATCCCTGCTCACAGGCTACCGGCTTTTTTTGAAAAGACCATGAGATACATACCGGCATCAGCTCTGGCTGCTTTGATAGCACCTGCGGTCATATATGCAAAAACCGCTGAAGGTTATAATTTCTCACCAGCAAGGATATTGGCTGGAATGCTGGCTTTTGGCGTAGCCTTAAAAAGCAGAAATCTTCTGGTAACCCTTTTTTCCGGTTTGTTTTTCCTGTGGGTCTTTTCCAGTATAATTCCATTTTAAGACAGTTTTGCCATGTTATCATTCCTTTTAAACTTATATTCAGTATCTGAAAAAATCGGAGAGAGATCACATGAAAAACTCACTGAATGAGTTTCTTAGAGGCTGCAGAGCAATAGTTCCCTCACTCGCAGGAGTGCTCCCTTTTGCTGTTGTATTTGGATTTGCCCTTAGAAATGCTGGATTTAACGGCATTCAAAGCACATTTTTCTCAATCTCCATGATAGCGGGGGCCTCCCAGCTTGCAGCTGTACAGCTTTATGTAAACAACAGCCACATTATTATGATCATAATGACTGCTGTAATAATAAATCTGAGATACTCAATGTACAGTCTTTCCCTGCAACCTGTCATGGGAAACAGCCCGTATATTATCCGGCTTCTGTCTTCTTTTCTGATAACGGACCAGTCTTATGCCTATACCATGACAGAATTTGAGAAAAACCCGAGAAACTATTTACTGCCGCTCTTTTTACTAGGTGCATCTTTCCTGATCTACATAAGCTGGCAGTTGGGTATATTGGTTGGATATAATTTAGGAAGTTTTTTTCCGGCAAAGCATTTTCTTAACTTTGTCATTCCCCTGATCTTTATTTCTCTTCTTATCCCCCATATCAAGGGGAAAGATAAAATGATAGCAGCCATTACCTCTGCTATTTCCGCCATGATCCTTGTTCCCCTGCTTCCCCTGAATTCAGGCATGATCATTTCCATAATCACGGGAATAGCATCAGGAATGGGATGGCAAAACCTTGAAAAGGCAAGAAAGAAAAGTTCAACCGGAACTACTTTTTAATAAACAGGATGGCGAAAAAAATGAAAGTAAAATACAGAACCGGGAAACCCGAAGATTGCAGGGAAATTGCCAATCTCATGGATCAGGCTTCTGGAGGTATTATCGAATTTCTTTACCATGATCTCTTCCTGGATCTCAAGCCTGTGGAATTTGTAGCGAAGAATCTCCTTGAATCTGAATATCCTTATAATTACAACTCCGCTATAGTGGCAGAAAAAGACGACAAAGTTGTAGGGATTTCCTATTCTTATCCTTCGAGTTACCATGGCTTGACAGAAAGGGCAAAGAACCTGCTGCCCCATGACCGACTGGTTCACCTTGATGATTTTTTCAGCGCCCGAATAGAAAACAGCTGGTTTCTGGATTCTTTTGGAGTGGATGCTTCCTGCCGGAAGTCAGGCATCGGGAACAGGCTTTTAAAAATGACCATCCAGAGAGCCCGGGAAAAAGGATTTAATTCCATGAGCCTGCTGGTATTTGCGGACAACAGGAAAGCTATAAGACTGTACAGGAACAATGGTTTTATTATCGCTGAAAAAGTTGACGTCCAACGTCACAGACTTATACCTCACGATGAAGGCTGCTTTCTTATGAAAAAGGACCTTTAAAAAACCGACAACAAAAATTTTATTTTTTTCAAACAGACTCAGATGTCTTCTGTTCAACCTGCTACGTAAAAAAGATCCCGGCATTCAAAAAACACCAGGATCTTCTGATCATTTAATATCAAGGTCAACCAAAAATAGCTTGCTAAACTCTTTCTCCCCCGAAGAAGACCATTTCTACCCCTTTTTCAAGGCCTTTGAGGTCGCTGAGAAGGGATTCGTTGATAAGAACAAGGTCTGCGATTTTTCCTTTTTCGATGCTTCCGATCCTGTCATCAAGACCGATAGCCTCGGCTGACGAAAGGGTTGCACAGTTTATCGCCTCCACTGGAGTGTAGATCCCCTGCTGCACAAAAAGGGCCATCTGCATTGCATTCAGACCATGGAAGTTGTAATTGGTCGCAGCATCTGTCCCATAGGCACATTTAACACCTGCTTTAACCGCGTTGCGGTGTGACTGTTCTGCGCTGTTTTCCTCGTGATCGAAATCTGCCATCATGTGTTCAGGTATGGAGTCCCTGTCATGAACTGCCATATGGTAACCTACGATGGGAGTTGGTACCAGGAAGACATCCTTCTCAAGCATCAGATCTATGCATTCATCATCGAGATAGGTTCCGTGTTCTATGGTACGAACACCGGCAAGAATAGCATTCCTTATACCCTCTGTGCCATGTGCATGAGCGGCAACATGGGTCCCGAGTTTGCGTGTTTCCTTTACAACTGCCTGGATCTCCTCAATGTCCAGCTGTGGGGCACCAGGCACTCCACCGGGATTCATAACGGCACCTGTAGCCATAACCTTGAGGAAATCTGCGCCCATTTTCAGCTGCTCACGAGCGGCCTTGCAGACTTCTTCCACTCCGTCAGCTTCCCTGTACATTCCTGCAAAGTAATCGTTACCTTCAGCTGTTATGCTTATGATCTTTCCACTTGTGAGAATTCGGGGGCCCCTGGAATATCCACTTTCTACGGCTTTCTTCACGGCAAAATCTATTCCGTTAACGCTTCCAACGTTGCGAACGGTAGTAAAACCGGCCTTAAGGGTATCTTCCATCTCTTTGGCAGTTCTCACTGTCCTGAGCTTGTCCTCCACGAGGTTTTCGTCGTATGTATCGGCATAACCGTGAAGGTCCATGTGGATATGGATGTCGATCAGGCCAGGAAGGACAGCTTTCCCCTTTCCGTCGATAACTTCATAATTTCCCGGAACCTGGACTGTCCCTGTTTTAGCTATCTCTTTTATTCCTGTCTGGTCAAAAAGCAGATCCATTTCTTTTTGAGGTTCCGAACCTGTACCATCAACAACTGTTACGTTTCGTATCAAATACATTTAACGTTATCTCTCCTTGGTCAATAAATCAGGAGGCGGAGCACCCGGCCCCGCCTCCAAAGTTCCTCTTTTTTATTGTATTATTTAAAGTCTACGTCGTGAACCCTGACAGTGCCGATAACATCAAGAACGAAACCTTCAACGCTCGCGAGGGAAGCTGCAGTATAGTCGTTATGGGCTATGGGTATAGCCGGCATTTCCTCATGCTCTATATCCTGCATTTCAAGGTAGTATTTTTCCTGTTCTTCCCTGTCATACGTTGAGATAGCCTTCTGTACGAGCTCTACCATGTTGTCCGGTTTCCAGTTGGTGTTGGCACCTTCCATAAGCATGGTCTTCATAAAGTTGCTTGGATAGGGAATATCGTACCAGCCTGAGAAAGCCATCTGGTGTTTGTAGTTGTTCATAATGTCAGAGTGGGTTCCCCATTCATTAGTCTCGATATTTACATCTATACCGACCTTTGAGAGATCATTCTTGATAACCTCTGCACAGTCAACTGGATTGGAAACATAGGGTCTCGTATGAATAAATGAATTGAGGGTTATGCTAAGGCCATCCTCATATCCAGCTTCTTTGAGAAGTTCCCTCGCCTTGTCAGGATCATAGGGATAATGGCTTATATGATCGGCATGGCCGAATACTGTGGGAGGAAGGCTGGTACTGGCAACAGTTCCAAGGCCCTCATAAACACCTGCTACCAGCTTTTCGAGATCGATTCCATAGGCTATAGCCTTGCGAACACGTTTGTCATCAACGGGAGGTTCGGTGCAGTTAAAGACCATATGAAAAATATTTGCTCCGGGAATCTGGTGAAGCCTCATTTTGTCGTTGCCTTTGACCTTTTCAATAAGGTTGGGGGCGAGACCTTTGATCGCGTGGACCTGACCTGCCTGAAGCTCCATGAAACGGGTAGAGATATCCGGGACAACTTTCCAGATGACCTTGTCTATCTTTGGTTTTTCTCCCCAGTATTCCTCGTTCTTCTCAAGGACTATATATTCATCTCTTTTCCACTCAACGAACTTGAATGGACCGGTCCCTACAGGATGACGGTAGAAATCCTCACCGTATTTCTTAACGGCTTCCATACTAACTGGATACTGAGAATAGTACCCCATGTAGGTAAGGAAAGGAGCAAACTTGTTTTTGAGATGAAAAGCTATGGTGTAATCATCCACGACCTCAATATCGTCGATAACTTCTGAAAGAAGGTAGTCGAAGTATGAGTAATCTCCAAGACCGTAATATTCGTGGTCTTGATCGATAAGCCTCATAAAGCTGAACCTTACTGTCTCTGCGTTAAGTTCTGATCCGTCGTGAAATTTAACTCCCTCTCTAAGATTGAAGGTCCAGACAAGTCCATCGTCAGACATCTCCCATGATGTTGCAAGGGCTGGTTCTACTTCGAGCTTGTCATTCTTGAATCTTACAAGTCCATCGTAAATATGGAACATAAGGTCAATCTCACCTTCTGACCAGGCATAGCCGGCATCCAGTGTACGTGCATCAGTACTTCTGGCAACGACAAAAGTCTTGGACCTTGCAGAAACTTCATCCGTAAGGCCTGTCATGACAAAGCCCATAGACAAAACAATCACTAAAGCCGCCAATACAAGTTTTTTCAAAGTCATTTTTACTGTCATATTCTCTTATACCTCCTAAAGTATAATATTACGGTTTTATTTATACAGATAGCATGCCACCATGTGGGAATCTCCGACATCCACCATTGGTGGTATTTCTTTCTTGCACTTATCCATAACATGAGGACATCTGGTATGAAACCTGCATCCGGAAGGAGGATTTATGGGACTCGGTACTTCACCTTCCAGTGCTGTCAATTCAAGCTTTTTACAGGGATCCGGCAGAGGAATGGCCTTCAGAAGCATCTGGGTATAGGGATGAGAGGGTTCTGAATAAAGCTGGTCCGTAGTAGCTACCTCCACTATTTTTCCGAGATACATTACGGCAATGCGATCACAAAGATGTTTGACCACGCTCAAATCGTGGCTTATGAATAGATAGGTGAGTCCGAATTCCTCCTGAAGGTCCTTTAGAAGGTTCAGGACCTGGGCCTGAATGGAAACGTCCAGTGCACTTACAGGCTCATCTGCCACAACAAACTCAGGATTCAGGGCCAGAGCCCTTGCTATACCTATTCTCTGCCGCTGCCCTCCGCTGAATTCATGGGGGAAACGATCATAGTATTCTTTCCTGAGACCAACTTTCTCCATAAGGTCGAGGATCTTTTCCTTTCTTTCCGACGGAGAACCTATTTTATGGACATTGAATCCTTCTCCAATTATGGACCCGATTTTCCAGGCAGGATTAAGACTTGAATAGGGGTCCTGATATATTACCTGAGATTGTCTTCTGAACCTGTGAAGGGCATCTTTTTTAAAGTCAAAAATATTCTCACCCCTGAAAAAGACCGCCCCCTTCGTGGGCTCCTCCAGGTTAAGAACAAGCTTTCTTGTAGTAGATTTACCACATCCTGACTCTCCCACAAGGCCAAGGGTCTCTCCTTCTTCGATATGAAAGGATATACCATCAATTGCCTTGACCTGGTCGTGTTTGGTCAAAGTATTTGGACGTCTGATAGGATAATGCTTATAAAGGTTTTCAACTTTTAAAAGGGGTTCACCCATTCTCTACTACTCCTTCGTTCTCAAAATTCCAGCAACGAACCAGCCCATCACCTACTCTGTACATAGGCGGTTCCTTTGTGCGACATATTTCGCGACATTCCGGACATCTCGGATGGAACCTGCAGGCTGATGGAAGTGATGAAAGATCTGGCATAGTCCCTTCGATCACCGGAAGACGGTGGTCTTTTCTGTCAATACTCGGTATTGTGGATAGAAGACCTCTTGTGTAAGGATGTCCCGGCTGTCTGAAGAGGTTCTCCATTGCTCCGAATTCCACGATCTGTCCTGCGTACATTACTCCAACCTTGTGAGCCACCTGGGCTACCACTCCAAGATCATGGGTTATAAGAAGAATTCCTGTTCCAAGCTTCTCCTGAAGATTTCTCATCAAAAGCAGTATCTGGGCCTGTATTGTTACGTCAAGAGCTGTAGTAGGCTCATCGGCTATCAGAATATCGGGATTACAGGCGAGAGCTATGGCTATCATCACCCTCTGCCTCATTCCTCCACTGAGTTGATGAGGATACTGTTTCATTATTCTTTCTGCATTGGGAATACCCACCAGGTTCAGAGATTCAACAGTTCGGTCCTTTATAGCCTTCTTTGTCCCTCCCTGGTGAAGCTTTATTGTCTCGGACAGCTGCTCCTGTATCGTGAAAACCGGATTCAGGGAAGTCATTGGTTCCTGGAAGATCATGGATATTCGGTCTCCGCGTATCTTCTGCAACTCTATCTCTGAGTAGTCAAGGATATTACGGCCCTGGTACTGGATAGACCCCCTGACCTCGGCATACTTTGGCAAAAGCCCCATAACAGCGAGGGAAGTTACACTTTTCCCCGCCCCGGATTCTCCTACAAGACCAAGGGTCTCTCCCCTGTCCAGGGAAAATTCTATTCCGTCTACTGCTACAACTTTTCCTCGATCCGTATTGAAAGCTATTTTAAGGTCTTTAACATCAAGAAGATTACTCATATATAACTACCTCTATCGTTTTAGTTTGGAGTCAAAGGCTTCTCGCAGACCATCGCCGACCAGGTTGAATGAAAGCACCGCAAACACGATCATCAGGCCGGGGAAGACAGTAACCCACCACTGTCCCATAAGGAGATATTCCTTCCCTGTGCTGAGCATAGCACCCCATTCCGGCGTGGATGGTTTTATTCCTACTCCGAGAAATCCCAGGGATGCCGTATAAAGTATGGCATCAGCGAGAAGAAGCGTCAGAAAAACCAGGGCAGCCGGGAAAATATTAGGCAAGATGTGGCGGACCATGATCCAGATATTACCACTGCCCAGGGCCTTTGAAGCCTCTATAAAGGAATTGGTCTTTACCTTCAGTACGGAGCCCCTGACCACTCTTGCCATCTGGGGAATATAGACCAGGGATATTGCAAACATGGCATTTTCAAGACCTGCTCCCAGGGATGCTGCAATAGCAAGAGCAAGAAGAAGAGGCGGAAAGGACAGAAGAACATCCATGAATCGCATAATAATGATATCCGCCAATCCACCATAGTAAGCGGACACAAGACCCAGAAGAGTGCCAAAAATTGCTGTTACAGCAATTACCATATATCCCACCCGTAGAGAGATAGCTCCACCATAGAGAATCCTTGAAAGAACGTCCCTTCCCAGGTTATCTGTCCCCAGAAGGTTATCCCAGTTTCCCGCCCAGAATCCGGGTTTCAGCTTGTTCAAAAGATCTGTCTCGATCGGGTCATAGGGAGAGATCAAGGGTGCCGCAACCGACAGAATGATAAGCAGCACCGCCACAAAAAAAGCCGCCATTGCCAGTCTGTTCTTTTTAAAGATAGAAAGACGCTGTAAAAATTCGTTCTGCATTAGTCTCTCCTCACTATTCGAAGGTAATTCTTGGATCAAGTTTCGCGTAAAGCATATCAACGATGATATTGACAATAATAAAAGCAAAAGCAAGGATGAAAACTATTCCCTGTACCATGGGATAGTCCCTGTTTGAAATGGCCTGGATCAAAAGTCTTCCTGTCCCGGGCCATGAAAAGACAGTCTCAGTGAGAATAGCTCCTGCAAGAAGTTTCCCCATTTGCAGTCCAATAACAGTAACTACAGGAATAAGAGCATTTTTAAGTGCATGTTTATAAATTATTGCCTTGTTAGGCAAGCCTTTTGCCCTCGCAGTCCTGACATAATCCTCGCTGAGCACATCCAGCATGCTTGACCGTGTTACCCTGACGATCTGGGAAAGGGGTATGGTCGCAAGGGACAAAGCAGGAAGGATAAGATAGCGCACACTCTCCAGGAATAGTTCAAAATCCCCCTGCAGTAGGGTATCAATAAGATAAAATCCTGTAACTTCGTCTATACCTGAACCCATCGGAATTCTTCCCGAGACGGGAAGCCATCCGAGAACTGCAGCAAAAAGGAATATAAGCATGATCCCAAGCCAGAAGATAGGTATGGAAACTCCCACAAGAGAGAAGGTAACAAGCATATGGTCATACTTGGAATTGTGATGACAGGCAGCGCTCACACCTACTATGATACCGATCAATGTGGCAATTATTGTAGCAGTGAGGGTAAGTTCTATAGTAGCTGGCAACCTTTCGAGTATAGCCTCTGTAACAGGAATCCTGCTCTGAACGGAAATGCCAAAATCCCCCTTCAGGGCATGGGTAAGCCAGTTCCAGTATTGAAGATACATTGGCTGGTCCAGCCCAAGCCTTTCGGTCAGTGCCTGTCGGGCCGCTTCAGTCGCTTTTTCTCCGAGCATTACATCCACAGGATCACCGGGAATAAAATGGACGAGCAGAAAAACAATAATGGTGACACCAATAATTGTCGGTATCATAAGAACTATTCGCTTTATAAGATATCTCAGTAAACCCATTGGTCGAAGTTCATCTCCCTTGACTGTAAATAAGGCATATATCCGGTTAGATCAATATCTACCATACTCAAACTGATACACTCCAAATTTTTGATTCTGACAGGGGCCTTTTATTAAAGAAATTATCTGGATAGTCTTAGTCTTACTGACCTCTTTGTTTCAGGTTTTATTGCTTGACAACAGTTCCCCAAAAACATGGTCAAGACATGTAGGGATATTTTATAACTGAGTTATTATAACAAAATTTCAGCGCAAATCCAACATTATAATAATGTTCAGAATTCCCAAAATATCCAGTGAAAGACTTAAACGGTTAAGGAACTGCATAATAAACCAGGAAATAGAATGTTTTTTACTAAAAAAACTGTCTTTTCTGAAGGATCATAACTCTGTCATAGTCCTGCCAAAGAGGGTCAAAACCGAAGAGTTCGCAGATAAACTGAAATGTCCTTTCACAATAGAAAGAGACGTGGGTATTATCCCTCGTGTAATGCCAGGATGAAAAGGCTTCAAAAGATGTCCAGAGGTTCGTCATCACACATAGAAGCCCCCCTGGTTTCAACAGTTTTTTAATTTTTTTTATATCTTCTTTCGGTTGGAAGAAATGCTCAAAACACTCTGTGCAGAAGATAAAATCATATTCTTTATCCAGCTCTATCTTTGCAAAAAAGGGGTCATAATTTTCACATGGTATTCCATGCTGTTCTAAAATCCATGACAATGTCGGACCAGGACCACATCCATAGTCGAGTCCCCTCATGCTGGAGTTCAGATACTTCATAGCAGGTTCTACTGCTCTATTTAAGAAGTTTACGTACCCTTTGTCTTCCGGACTGTTATTGTGCGTTTTATACTCTTCTTTTTCTTCATGCAGCGATAGTCTGTGAACCGGATCTGCAAAGATAAGGCCACAGTTGCTGCAATAGTAATATTTTCTGTTGTCAGCACCGGAAACTCCTTTTTTAAACCTTTTATCAGAACACAATGGACATTGTAGATCGGTCATATGATAACTTCCTTACGAAAAAGGTTTTTTTCAATATCTGTAAAAACCGAACCTGAATGAATACATATCTTAACACAGGCTCACTACGGACCTGCTATCTCTTCTCACATAACCGGAAAAGGTAAACTTCACAATAGAAATTAGGATTATAATAGTGTTTTAAGTTGCATAATCTGTTCATTTATTGATGGAAAGAGGCTTCTGCTATGAGGATACTTTTCTACAATATCCGCTATGGAACTGGAAGCGACTGGGATTACCATCTTCCTCTTCCTTTTACAGGTTTCTTCAGGAAAACGTCAGCCAGAATCAGGAGAATCGGTAGATTTGTGGACTCCATGGAACCTGACATAATATGCCTCGTTGAAGTGGATGGAGGATCATATCGCCACGACAGTTATTGCCAGGCTGGACAACTTGCTTCCATGAAGGGACGGGAACATAAATTCTCCTGCAAATACGGTTCTGAATCTCCCCTGAAGAGGCTGCCCATCTTATCCTCTCATGGCAATGCCCTGCTATCATCGATTCCAATCCTTTCATCACAGGAATGTTACTTCTCCAGAGGTGTCAAAAAAACTTTTCTGAGCGTGGAATTCCAGGATTTCCACGTTGTATTATCTCATCTTTCCCTGGGAAGACAGGCACGGAAGATACAACTATGGGAATTGGCAAGACATTGCAGTTTACTGTCAAAACCAGTTATACTTGGTGGAGATCTGAACCTGCTTCACGGACCTTCAGAGATGAGGCCTTTGATGCAGGAAACAAGTCTTAAGGATACTGATAAACTTGCAAGGCCAACATTTCCAAGTCGCAAGCCGAAACTGAGACTGGATTACCTTCTTGCAAGCGAAGGCATAACTGTTAATAACGTTGAAATACCCGGGGTCAGGCTTTCCGATCATCTACCCGTGATCTGTGATTTTACCCCGGGAAAAAACAGACAAGGAGATAGCTAACTTGAACTTAGATATTTCTTTCAGTGTTTTTATCCTTGCCCTGTATAACCTTGTTTCATTCAGCATACGAATCTTTTCTGTCTGTGTACTTCCCGCCAGGCACAATCCGTCGATAGCAATGACATGGCTTCTTGTGATCTTTTTCTGGCCCATTCCCGGAGGTCTCCTTTATTTGGGATTAGGATCCACAAAACTACCGGCTGAGCGTATCAAACGACATGAAAATGCCCTTGAAAGGCTTGAGGAAACACTTGAGAAATATCCCCCTTTGAAGAAACCAGATCTTCCGGAACATCTCTCAGACATAAGCACCCTTAGTGAAAAGCTGGGTAACTGGCCACTTCAATACGCAAGGGAAATGGAAATGATCTATTCCCAGAAGGAACTTGTCGAAAAAATGGTAAACGATATTAATGCTGCCAAAAGGACTGTCACCCTTTTATATTACATATTTAACAGGGATTACATGACAGAACCACTTATAAAAGCTCTTAAACATGCGGTAAAAAGGGGAGTTCACTGCTACGTTCTTCTGGATGATCTGGGATCGAAAAAATTCCTTAAAAAGGACGGGGAAGAACTGATAAAAGCCGGCATTAATCTTAGACGTGCACTACCTCTTTCAAGGCTGAAGAGAACCCCCCTGACAGCAAGATATGACCTGAGAAATCACAGAAAACTGGCAGTTATAGACTGTGAGATCGGTTACATGGGATCCCACAACATGACTGAACCATCTTACGGAGGAAAGGCCAGGGGTAAAAAATGGGAAGATCTTACAATGCGGTTCACTGGACCAATTGTCGGTCATCTTCAGGGAATATTTCTTCAAGACTGGTACGTGGAAACCGACCAGGTACTTGTAGACTGTATTCCTTCTCCCCCAGAGGAAGAAAATCTTAAATACCCCCTGCAGACCGTACCAAGCGGCCCAGCCTACAAGACCCAGAACTACCAGAGACTGGTGTCTTCAGCCCTCTTCCAGGCCAGAGAGCAGGTCATTATTACTACTCCCTATCTTATTCCAGATGAAGGGCTTCTGCAGGCACTTGAAGTGGCATGTCTGAACGGTACCCGGGTAGACCTTGTAGTACCAGAAAGATCGGACCAGTTTCTGGCTGGAAACGCTTCGAAAGCCTATTTCTCAAAGCTGATGGATATCGGGGTTAATATCTATCTTTACAATCCCGGGATTTTACATGCAAAGACCATAACAATTGACGACGATCTTGCCTTCTTCGGCTCCAGTAACTTTGATATCCGTTCTTTTGCTCTAAATTTCGAAATAAACATGGTCCTCTACGGAAAGAAAGAGACCTCGGAACTTAGGAAAGCACAGCAGAGATATATCTCAAAGGCTAACCTGGTAAAAAAGACCGAATGGGAAAACAGAAGAATTCCCATAAAGACCCTTCAGGGTATTTCAAAGCTTCTGAGTCCGATCCTCTGATTCAGTTATCAGCGTTAATTACTCCATGCTTTTATGCATTTAACCCAGATGACTCTGACGGAAGAAGCAAAGACCCCCTTAAAAACAGGGGCTTTGCAGCATATCAGGACCATTTTATTAAGGACTTCATTTTGTTTCTACTGGATCATAAGATCAGGTATCCATGTAACGAAGGGAGGGAAAACAACAATAAGGACAAGGACGATGACCATTACACCCAGAAGTGGTACCAGATACCGGAAGGAATCCTCGTAGCGAACATTGGCAACCCTGCAGGCTGCCAGAAGATCGACTCCCAGTGGCGGTGTATTGGCTCCTATTGCAAGGTTTACACAGACCATTACCCCTATATGTACTGGATCCATTCCCATCTGGGTAAGAATGGGGAAAAATATCGGAAGTACAATAATGATTATGGCCATAGTCTCCATGAACATTCCCAGCAGTATAAGAAGAAGGTTGAAAAGAAGCAGTACTATCCAGTAGTTGGTGGATATCGAAAGGATAAAATTGGCTACTTTTTGTGGAATATCTTCCGAAGCAAGGATCCAGCCAAAAAGATTCGCCGCAGCAATTATAAAGAGTACAACTGCACTCACCCTTGCTGCATCCAGACTCACCCTGAAAAGTTTCCTCATATTAACTTTTTTGTAAACGAACATTGACAGGATCAGGGCATAAAGAGCTGCAACTGCCCCGGCCTCGGTGGCGGTGAAAATACCTTTCAGTATTCCTCCAAGAATTATTACCGGCGCAAGGAGAGGAAGAAGAGCCTCCCTGAATGCATTGAACTTTTCGCCCCAGGTTGCCTTTGGAAGACGGGGATATTTGTCTTTTATGGCGAAATAATAAGCTATCATCATTAGCGAAAACCCTGTAACCACTCCCGGAATGATCCCTCCCAGGAAAAGCTTTCCAATGGATGCACCCATGGTCACACCGAGAATTACCATGACTATACTGGGCGGGATAACCGTAGCAAGAGCACCGGAACATCCAAGAAGGGATGCACTGAAAGGTGGCTTGTACCCCTGTTCTTTCATAGAGGGAAGGACTATTGAGCCTATTGCAGCTACGTCAGCTACTCCTGAACCGGAAATAGCACCGAAGAACATACAGGAAACCACCATGACCATTGCCATACCACCGGGAATATGACCCACCAGGGTAGCTGCAAATCTCATTATCCTTGGAGTAATATCACCTTCAGCCATAAGACTTCCCGCAAGAAGAAAAAGAGGAATGGCAAGCAGCGTAAAGGAATCAACTCCAACTACCATTTTCTGGGCAACCACAAGCAGAGGCACACTTGACTCAAAGACCAGGTAAACCATTCCGGAGGCTGCTATTGCAAAAGCAACTGGAATACCTATAACTATACACAGTCCCATTACTGTAAAAAGGGTCAGCATGGCATATTACCTCCAGTCTCCTGTTGCAGATATGTCGTCTTCTTCAGTCATTTCCGCGTTTTCGCGATAAAAGAAACTGTCAACAATAGCCAGTATCATTATCAAAAAACCTGCCGGCAGAGCAAGGTAAAGAATTCCTGCAGGAATCTGCAGGGCCGTGGTTTTCATTGACCATGTTCTTTGAACCACCTGCCATCCGGACCATATACTGACAGAGACAAAGACCAGCATTATAAGTTTTCCAGAAAGGTCCAGAGCTTTACGCAATTTTTTGGATGGAAGTCCTTCAAGAATGAAACGGACAGCCATATGCTCGTTTCTTCTGCATGCTTCCGCGGCTCCAAGAAAGGTTAACCAGACCAGCAGGGTCTGGGAGACTTCTGCACCCCATGGCAGAGATGTATGAAAAATATACCTCGCACTCACCTCTACAATTACTTCAGTCAGTATTACAACAAGGGCGATGGAGATCAATCCCTCCACCGCCCTGAAAAGAACATTTACAAATCTACTCGCCATATTTCCTCACAAGGTCCATAAGTTCATTGCCGAAAACTGATTCGTACTTCTGCCATACAGGCTGGACAGCTTCCTTGAAGGCTGCCTTGTCGACCTCGTTTATTTTCATTCCTTTTTCCTCAAGCATCTTCAGGAAGTCTTTTTCCTGCTGCTGGATCTGTTGCCGCTCTTTTTCTCCCCATTCCATTGCCAGTTCTTCCACAATAGACTGATCCTCTTCGGACATGCTGTTCCATACTGAACTGTTCACACAAAGCAGCGCGGAACCCCAGATATGTCCGCTGAGAGAAAGGTAGTCCTGAACCTCATAGAAGGCACTTGAGTAAATAATGGCAAGAGGATTTTCCTGGGCATCTACAACACCCTGCTGCAGGGCAGTGTAGAGCTCTCCGAAATCTATTGGCATAGGAGAAGCTCCAAGAGTGTTAAAGGTATCAAGTCTCATCTTGTCAGGAGTAACCCTTATTTTCATTCCTTCAATATCGGCAGGTACCTTAATGGGTTGCTGGCTATTTGTAATATGTCGGAATCCATTTTCCCACCATGAAATTCCTTTAATACCGTTGGAATCAAGAATGCCTAAAAGCATATCACCTATTTCGCCGTCCATGGCTTCATAGGCAGCCTGATGATCTTCCCATGCATAGGGAAGAGCCTCTATACCGAATTTGGGATCTATAGACTGAAAGGACCCTCCTCCGATAAGACCTCCATCTATTGTCTGTAGAGTTAAGCCCTCGATCATATCCTTCTCATTACCTAACTGAGCTCCGGAATAGAGTTTTACGACGACCCGGCCTGCAGTAGCCTCCTTCACATCCTCTGCAAAACCTTCAAGGTTGGTGTGCCATGCGTGATCAGAATTCAGTACATGGCCGATCTTGATCTCTACCTCTGCAAAACCGGGCATTGCAACTGCTGTCAAAAACATTACTCCCATAATCAGGGACAATACTTTTTTCATACCCTCATCTCCTTTTAATAACTTTAAATCAATTACTCTGATAATTATCCAGACTTTCCATTATTTCGGGAAGAGCATTCTCAAGAACACTTATAGACATAAGGTACTTCTCAAGATCCAGCCTTTCATCAGCAGTATGGTCAAGAACACTGTCTCCAGGTCCATAAGCAGCCATAGGGCAGTCCCAGACAGCTGCGAGATTAAAATCCGCTGTTCCGCTCTTTGCATAAAGAGCCGGTTTCAGCCCTTCCTTTCTTACTGCATTTTTCAGACATCGAACAACAGGATCGTTTTTGGGAACTATATGAGCCGGAGCTGCAAAATCAAATCGAGACCTGACTCCGTAAGTATCGGCCGCTTCCTTTACCAGATCCTCGAAATCTTTTACGTCTTTTCCAATGGGCATCCTTATGTCCAGGATTATCTCCGCTGAACGATCACCATTCTCGATCCCTTTCATGGTCACTACTGCAGCGTGGGGTCTTTCTATTATCTTCTTTGTGGGATCATCCATTTCCTCCACGGAATTTATTATACTTGCAGCAGCTTTTACACAGGCAGTGGATGGGCCCTGGCTGTTACTTCTGTGATATCCGCTATCATGGCCGAAAAGCCTCGTTCTCAGGCTCCCCCTGTAACCTATAGTAACACCGTAAGTACTCGAAGGCTCTCCAATTATACATGCCTGAGGACTATGCCTTGATATTCGATATCTTGCGCCTTTTGAATCTGTCTCTTCCCCGACAGCTCCAATCAGAGTTATTTTCCATCCTTGAGGAACCGCAGCTTTTCCTCCTGCACAGACAAATGTACATAAAGGGCCCTTAGCATCCACCGAACCTCTTCCCCATAGCACTTTTCCCTCCATACGGGTATCCGGACCACCTGGAACAGTATCGATATGCCCCATAAGCACGATCTCTTTTGGGCCACTGCCCCTGCTGGCAACTATATTTCCCGCATGATCAACAAATGCAGCCTCCCAGCCGGCTTCAGCCATATGCCCTGCGAGGTAGTCAACAGCTTTAGCTTCACTGCCACTTGTGCTTTTTATGCTCACAAGATCAAATAGAAGCTTTTCCTGGACGTTCATTCAGAATGATCCTCAAGCACTTTTTCCACTATCGCAGCAACTTCATCTATCTGCTCTTTAGTCGCTACAAAAGGAGGTAAAAGTCTTAAAACAAGGGGGCTTGCAGTGAGCGAAAGTACCCCCTTCTCCTGAAGGGATTTCACAACACCTGCAGCCTTGACGGTCAATTCTATTCCATTAAGAAGCCCCACTCCCCTTACTTCATTGATCAGTGGAGAATCTATGGCTGAAAGCTTTTTTCTAAGGTACTTGCCTTTGTCCATTGCCTGTTCGGGATACTTTTCCGAGCTTAGAAGATTCATGGCTGCAAGGCCGACAGCAGATACCAGTGGATTTCCTCCATAGGTGGTTCCATGACCCTTGACAGGGAAATCTCCATATTCGCCCTTCCACAGGGTGGCACCTACGGGCAATCCTCCGGCAACACCTTTAGCAAGACAAACCATGTCCGGTTCAAGACCTAATACTTCGCTGGCAAGAATAGATCCACAACGTCCCCAGCCTGTCTGAATCTCATCACATACCAGCATTGCCCCGGCTTTCTGACAAGATTCATTTATCATTTTAACGTGTTCTTTTTCCATTATATGGACTCCGCTTTCACCCTGTACCGGCTCCACAAAGACTGCAGCAGTCTCTTCATCTACAACATCTTTTATATCCTCGGGGTTCACGTGAATTACCTCCTGAAGCCTTGATCTCCAGGGTTTTCGGTATTGAGGATTGAAGGTAAGCGAAAGCGACCCGAGGGTTCTACCGTGGAAAGCCCGTCTGAGAGCCACTATCTTCTTCCTTTTAGGCTTGAAGACCATAACCAGCTTTAGTGCAGCTTCTATAGACTCCGTACCACTGTTACACAAAAAAACCTTTCCTTCAGGCATGATCCCCTTCAGTTTGCCCATGAACTCTTCTCTTTTTGATGATGAAAAACCGATCCCCGTGGACCACGGACGCGCCGCTGCTTCTTTCAGTGCATCCACGAGAACAGGGTGGTTATGTCCAAAAAGTGATGATCCATGACCGCATACGAAATCAATGTAACGTTTACCGTTGCTATCGTAGATTTCGGCACCATTTCCTTTTTCTATCTCAAGTTTCCTTCCTCCGTACATCAGGGACATAAAGTGGTTCCCCCTCCTTCCAGACCATTGGTCAATGGATGATCCAGTCGGCTGTCACAAATCTTTACCACTGGCACATTGGCCTCCAATGCTTCCCTGGCAGCAAGAAGCTTTCGCTTCATGTTGCCCTTTGATATATTCTCAAGTTTTTCCCAGTCAGCCAGTTTACCCATGGTCACCAGGGACTCGGGTTTTTCCAGATCTTCTAAAAGTCCGGGCACGTTGCTGAGAATGACAAGGACATCTGCCTTCAAGGCTGATGCTGCCGCCGCGGCAAGTCTATCCCCATCCACGTTTACAGCCTCTCCTGTCTTAACGTCTGATGCAAGGGGCGGAATAACCGGCAGTATGTTTTTTCCAAAGAGATCATCTACAGATGCAGGATCAAAAGCAGTAACAGTACCGCTGTAGTTGCCCCTCAGCAGTCTTGTCCTTCCGTTCTCTACTATTTTTAATACATCTTTTCTTCTTGCCGATGCTGTATTTACAATATCTGGATAAAGCAAACCTGAGGGAACTCCCATGGCTGAGAACTGACAATTAATCTCAGTACTCAGGGCGTTACAGGCATATCTGAAGATATCTTTTTCCTTCTTTCCCGTAAAACGGCTTCTGTAACCTCCAGGACTTGTGACATATTTTGGCTCGAATCCACATTTTTCACTAAGGTCTTCCATATAACCGCTGGCTCCGTGGACAAGAAGCCACTTTTCTCCTTTTCCCGTTCTCCTGGCAAGGTCCTTTAGCAGCGGTAACAGGTCATTGCCCCTGGCACCTCCTATTTTGACCACACCTTTATTTACTTTACTGATACTGGTTTCATTCATTTTTTATTTCTCCCTAAGCAGGGTACACGGGTTTCATATCAAGACCCGAGGTTTCAGGAAGACCAAGCATTACATTTGCAGACTGAACAGCACTCCCTGATGCACCCTTCATAAGATTGTCAATGGCCGTAACTACAAGCAGCCTCTGTCCGTCCTCGTGAAGCTGAAAGCCCGTCAGGACCCTGTTGCTTCCAGTTACCAGCCTCGGATCGGGGAACCTCAGGTGCTTTGGCCTGGCCGGTGCAAGATCCACAAAAGGTTCATTTCCGTAGTATTTCCGGTATGCCTTCCAGATAGTACCCTCTTTCACTTTCTCAGCAAGTTTTACCTGCGCAAAAAGCTGCACTCCTCTTACCATTCCTACTGCTGTCATAGACATGGTGAAAATCTCCTCAGGGAGATCAAGTTCCTGCAAAATTTCAGCCAGATGTCTGTGACGAAAGGGCTCATAAACTCTCAAGGTTCTATCCCTGTAAGGATGGTGGCTGCCTGATGTGGCATTTGCTCCTCCTTCGGAAGACCCCGTCCTGAGTTCAAGCCTTGCTTCGCTAAGCAGTCCTTCCTTTGCAAGAGGATAAAGACCCAGAATGGAACATGAAGCATTGCATCCCACTCCGCTCACAAGGGACGCCTCCGCAATTTCCTCCCTGTGAAGTTCCGGCAGTCCGTAAACACTTTTTTCGAGGATCCAGGGAGCACCATGGGGTTTTCCATACCATTTTATGTAATCCTCAGGATCTCTAAGTCTTGCATCAGCTGACAAATCCACTACCTTTATGCCTTTTCTCATGTATTCACTGATTATCGGCCATGAAACACCATGGGGAAGAGCCAGAAAGGCCAGATCCACATCATGTTCGAAAGCCTTATCCGGCTCTGTAAAGACTGTTGAAGGATAATCCTGACGGAGGTGAGGGTGAACGTGCCAAAGAGGTTGATCCGCCCTGCTTCTTGAAACAGCTACCCCCAGCTCTATCTCTGGATGTCCTGCAAGGATCCTTAGGACCTCTCCTCCAGCCATTCCGTTTGCACCCCATAAAGCTGCCCTGATCATTACTTACCTCCCAAATCTCCGCAAAATACGGTTCTTTAATATAAAAACGTCCACCCCGAAATAACCAGTGGACGAAATAAGAGTGCTGCCTGAGCCAACCTTTTACCTGTAAGGGGGGTCAGAACAGGCACACTATCCTGTGTTACCTTTCCTTGCTTCTCACCTTTTGTTTTGGATGATCATTATTCAGAAAAAATCCGTAAGCCATTCGAAAGCAATCCTTTTCCTTCTGTTTCATTTCTTTTAGAAAAGTGTCATATGTTTTTCGTCAATTGCCAGGCATATTCGACGAAAATAGTCGGAATATCCACTCCTGTAGTATTTATGGAATTTCTGAACTCCGGTTGACCATTTATTTCGTTCACCAGCCACCCGCCATCTGACTCAAAGAGGTCCAATGCCAGGAAATCTCCACCTGTGGCCTGGGCAATTTGACCTGTAAACTTTTTCAGATCTTCTCCGAGTTTCATACCTTCGGCACTTGCACCCCTTGCGGTGTTGGTAATCCAGTGATCACTTATTCTTTTTATAAGAGAGACAGCCTTTCCTCCAATTATAGTTGCACGAAGGTCATAACCTTTCTTTTCTATGTATTTCTGGATGAAGAAAACCTGGTGGTGCGGTCCCAGAAAGGATTTATGTTCAGCTATCGCTTCGGCAGTTTCGATATCGTTCACCTTGGCAAGCAGTCTTCCCCAGCTTCCAGTTGCTGGCTTGAAAACCACCGGGAAACCCATTTTCTCAGCTGCTTCAACCGCCCCTTCGGGAGAAAAAGCCACCTTGAAATCTGGCTGGGGAATATTCTTTTCAAGGAAAAGGGCTGCAGTAGCTATCTTGTCTCCGCAAACGTCCATTACCTTTGAATTGTTAACCGTTCTGACACCTTTTGACTCAAGAGCTCTTGCAAGAGCCAGATTCTGAACATGGCTGACACATCTGCACACTGCAACATCATTTTCCTTCAGTTTAAGATGATCCGGAAAAGTAAGATCCCTTACATTGACTGATTCAAAAGGAATACCAAGGTCCTCCGCTGCCTGGAAAAGAAGTTTTTCCTCTCTTCTCAGCCTCGTATAGAAGAAGTAGAGACTGGAGGTCATATTACTCCCCCCAGTCCTCCTGAACTTCCGGAGCTTCTTCGAGTGTGAGAGGATCCATAGTTACCAATTCCAGCTCCGTTCCACAATCTGGACATATAACGAGTTCACCTTCCATAGCATTTTCGGGTATTGTTACGTTTCCTTCGCATACTGTGCATTTTGATACCATTTCGCTCACTCCTCAAAAACAGATTATGCAATTCTAAACTATTGTGCATATTATTGTCAATAAGTTTATAAAAGTTTACAAACTGAACTTCCCAATTCTCTGTTTAACTTTTATATTTACCGCGACCACTTTTCTCCAATACTGGGAAAATACCTAAAATGGTCCATAATCTATCATTATTGCGCCCCAAAGAAGTAAAACCTGGACAACGAACAACATGCTGAACAGCGGCAAAAACCACCTGAGATACTTGTTAAAAGGGACATTGGCAAGAACACAACCTATGAGAATAAAGCTCGTAGGCCAGATCAGGTTTGAGAATCCATCTCCAAACTGGAAGGCCAGCACTGCTATCTGCCTGTTCATCCCTATGAGATCTGACAATGGGGCCATTATGGGCATTGTAGTAGCTGCCTGGCCCGACCCCGAAGGAACAAGGAAGTTCATTACTGTCTGGAAAAGAAGCATTCCAACAGACCCCAGGTACAAAGACCCCTGGTTCAGAAGGTTTGCCATTGAGTGAATGATAGTGTCGACTATCCTTCCCTCAGAGAGAACCACCAGTATTCCTCTTGCAACACCTACGATAGTAGCGGAAAGAACACCTTTGGACATTCCTTTTACGAAAAGATCGGCGATTTTGTTCGGAGAGTAGCTGTTAACAAGACCTACAGCTATACCCATGATAAGGAACAGGCCCGCAAGCTGATTTATATACCAGTGCAGCTTCAACAGTCCAAAACCTGCTATCAAAACAGTGATAAGGAAAATTATCAGGGTAATCTTATGTCTTGAGGTTATCTTAAGGTCAATCTTGGAATCGTCGAATTCAAGGTCACCAAAATCTACTCCGCTGACTACACTTTTGGAAGGATCCTTTTTGATCTTTTTGGCATATCTAAGAGTCCACCAGATAGTTATGGAACCCATGAGTAAAAGGGCGAGCAACCTGTAGGCAAGACCCGAAAAAAGAGGCAACTCTGCTATTGTCTGAGCCACACCTATGGTAAAGGGATTGACCGTGGCAGAAGCAAATCCTATTCCTACAGATACAAAGGAAATTGCAAGTCCTACAATTGGATCATAACCAAGGGCCAGGGCAAGGCTCGAAAAGATCGGGACAAAAGCTATCATCTGTTCGTATGAAAGAGTACCAGTAGAACCCCAGATCATGAAGACACTCATCATAACAATAAAACCAAAGTTAGCAGATTGAGGCTTTGCCCTTGTTTTTCTGACCATCCAGGCTATGGAGGCATCTATTGCACCTGTTGTCATAACAATAAAAATAGATGAAAAGACAATAAATATGAAAAAGACTATAGAAGCTGCCTGGATCAATCCTTTTTGAACGGCAATGAACATCTGGAAAGGATTGACTGGTGAACTTTCTACAGCATGAAAACTCTCCGGTTGGATGACCGTCTTTCGCGTCTGCTCATCGAAGGTCCTGGAATATTCCCCTGCCGGAACAACCCAGGTAGCTACCATTGCTACTGCCATAATAACAAGAAGAATTACAAATACGTGAGGGAAACTGGAACTTGTTTTCTTGCCCTTCATACTTTCTTAACTCCCTTCAACAGATATTTTTTCAACTCAGGGAAACTGCTTATATTGCAGTTCCTGTATATAAAGCCGAAATTTTTAAAGTAGCTGAATTTATATAATGTTCTGAACCAGATTTTTCAACTGTTCTGTTTTAGCGTATTCCAAACTTCCTTCACTGGCATTATGCTTTTTGGCTCGATTTTACAGAATATTTTCTCTAAATAATTTATATATTCACGCTTCTATAATAATTATAAGATGGATTTAATATTTCCATTGTAAGGTTTGCACTACATTAAAGCCCAATACTGGCTTTTTTGGTATCTTATGTAAGATATTTTTTCGTTGATTCCAAAGATAATGGTTTACTCCACACTTCGAAAGACTATTAATTATCTTTTTAGAGCTATATATCGCTTTTTTTGAACCGGGATTCCACAATGGGAAAAACATCATTAAGTTAATTACTTTAATTCACTATAAGCTGCATTTGTAAAAAAAAGTTTCTTTTTGGGCATAATTGGGGATTATATAGCAGAACAGGGATATTTGTAAAGCAGAAATTGAGAAAATTATTTCGAGGGGGGATAAACCTTCTTCTGAAAAATGGTCAACATCAGGAGATCAGATGCAGACCAGTCTGTCTTTGCCTTTCTTCTTGGCTTGATACATTGGAATATCAGCCCAGTTAAGAATTTCCTTTATATCTTTTCCGATAACACTTTGCTGGTTAAGTTCAACAATTCCAGCGCTGAAGCTTATCTTTACATTATTGTCCAGCGTCATTGATTTGACGTTGGCTCTCAGTCTATTAAGGACTTTACAGCTGTTCTCGCTGGAAGTCCCCGGCATAAGAACAAGAAATTCATCTC
>CAZFJG010000009.1:0-32522 GCA_964519285.1 uncultured Synergistales bacterium
TCTCTCCTCTTCTTCAATAACACCAGAGGCTTCTCCTATGTTGACCATCTGTTCGATCTCTTCCCTTGTTACAAAGGTGTGGGGATTGCCAAGATCGATACCAAAGACAAGCCCAAGAAGCCTGATCAATTTTGAAAGAAGCCAGATAAAGGGCGAAAGTATGAAGTTGAGAAATGAGAGAAAGGGCAGCGCAAAAAGTAATATAGTCTCGGACTTCACTATTGCTATGCTCTTGGGAAGGATCTCACCAAAGATAACGATAATTACGGTCATGAATACAACCGCTATTACCGGACCGTTATTCCCGAAAAGGACAAGAGCAAGAGAAGTGGCAAGAGCACTTGCAGCTATATTGACAAGATTGTTGCAGATAAGGGTTACATTTAACGCCTTGTGAACATCGTTTATTATCCAGTCAAGGAATCTTCGGTAATAATGATGCTTCTCCCTCATTGTCGCAAGCCGACTCTTGGTTATAGCAGTTATTGCAGTTTCGGAACTGCTGAAAACTGCAGAAAGCAGAAGCAGAATGAACAGGAATAGAAAACCAGTAGAAACAGAAGTCATATGGAGACCTCCTCATCACCGGAGTTCTGCCCTCTTGCCGCTTTAACGCACTGACGAACCCTGTTGGCTATATTTCCCTGTTCTTCTTCCATTTTCTTCTCTTCTTCAGCTTCGGCGTGATCCCAACCAAGAAGATGAAGTAAACCGTGAGAAATGATGGTTTCCATATCAAGGGAAGTCCCATCTTCCTTCAGAAACTCTTTTCTGCCCAGTACTGCAGGACAGAAAAGGATGTCGCCAAGGGGTAATACCTGCCAATCACCAGGGGGATCAAAAGTTCCTGAATTTTCCCACAAGGGAAAGGAAAGCACATCTGTTGGTTTATCTATACCTCTGTATTCCTTATTAAGATCTTGCATAACCTTTTCTGAGACCACTGTCAGGCTTACTTCGATAACTGAATACCGGGAAAGGGCTTGATCAAGCCTGCCCAGTTCATCGCAGAAAACTTTTTCAAAGCATTTAATGTACGATAAAGGGACAGAACTGTCAGATTCACTGTTGTCTTCCTGATGGCTGACAGACAGTTCAACTTTCATCTAACATCCTCCTTTTGGAATAGTTTGATCTGCTATTCGCTGTCACGGATCTGTTTTACCTTTCGTGTATGGTACATTGACTGCAGCGTAGAAAGCAGAACATCTTTTATAACTCTTAATTCACGTAATGTAAAGTCTACATTCTCCAGCTGATTCTCACCCATTTTATTTTCAACTACATTATTGATTATTTTCTCTACATCCTGCCTGGACTGAATGTTCTGTATATCCGCCCTGACAGCAGCCTCGACGGAGTCTACTATCATGAGCAGACCAGTTTCCTTTGAAGCGGGTTTAGGACCGGGATAACAGAACTGCTCCCTTGTAACTCCTTCGTCACCCTGTTTCTTTGCCTTCCTGTAAAAATAGGACAGACAGGTTGTACCGTGATGCTCAGAGATGAAATCAATTATTCTCGTCGGTAATTTATATTCTTTTCCTATCTCAATTCCTTCCCTTACATGAGCTATTATAGAAAGCGCCGAAAGAGATGGGGTTATGGAATCATGGATATTGTCCTGTGAAACCTGGTTTTCTACATAGTACTGGGGCCTTTTCAGCTTCCCAATATCATGATAGTAGGCTCCCGCCTTTATGAGAGCTGTATCAAGTCCCAGTTTTTCTGCAGCAGCCTCAGCAAGGGTACTAACCATGAGAGAATGATGATAGGTCCCTGGAGCCTCGATCTGAAGTTTTTTCAGAAGGAGATGTGAAGGCTGGGAAAGTTCAATAAGACGCAGGGGCGACAGAACGTCAAAAAGATTTTCAAAAAGCGGAAGAATGACAAGAATAAGGATGCTCCACACTGCACTGGCAAGCAGGTACTGCACCATAAGATAAAAACCAACAGGAATGGAGAGGACCCATCTTGCTCCTATTCCGCCTGAAGATATTATCACACCACATGCAAAGAGCTTTTGCCAGAGGAGAGCCCGGGAATCCGCATAGTTGACCATGTAGTAACCAGCCAGGCTCGCAACGTAGGCCATTAAAGCCGTAGTTATGATAACACCGGAAGAAAAACCTTCAATAAGAAAAGACCCCGTCAATCCCACACCCAGAACCAGGTGAAAAGCTACCCTTTTTGGCAGGGTGAGATAGGAAAGCCCTGTTATAACAAGAAGTCCGGAACCAGGTGTACTGAAGATATCCGAGATATATAGAACAGTCCATCCAACTCCGGCCAGGATACTGATATACAGCCAGCCATATTTTCCAGCAAGACGAATATTGTCCTCTTTTATGACCCTTGAGAACCAGGTTATCCAGAGCAATATAGCCAATGTAAAGATAAGCAGTTTTCTAAGGGGGAAACTACTTTCGGGATATCCCTGGTTCCTGAGGACTTCTGCTATCCTCGGAGTGATCTTATCTCCTTTTTGAACTATCACTTCTCCGGGAGAAAGTGTCCTTGAAACGGGCTCAACACTCTGACGAAGATAAGTTTTTAATTCTTCTGTCATTTCCGTGTTCTTTGAGCTTTCAGGAACAATAAGAGAAGATATCACCTGGAAAACAATGTTCTGCTCGGACAACTCCATGTCCATCCTTTCAAGACTACCCCATATAACATCCGTAATCTCGGCAGGACTCTCAGGCATATCTGCATCAACTATGTCCTGGATTATCTTTCCTGATGCATTGAGAACCTCAGACAGTTGCTCTTCAGATAGTCCTTCAAGAAGCCCTTTAAGTTGTTCCTGAAAAGGCAAATTGCCATATTCCCCTGTATTAAGGGCCCTGACATACTGAAGGATCTCATCATTGTCAACAGGTTCGTAAACTGTAACTCCCTCTATTCCCCTGGTAGAAATATCGCGAAAAAGCTCAGTTGCTTCTTCATCAATGTAATCAACAGGAATAACTGCCCTGTAGGTCTGTTGTGCAGGGAAGTTAACAGTGAAACCTCCCGGGCTTTCCTGTATCATCCACCGGAAGATCAGTATTCCTCCCGCAAAAAGGAAAAGCACCAACAGCGCCAGTATTATCTGTCGGTCATAATAGGCAGCTATTTTTTCCAGTATTCGGGATAATCTGTAATTGTAGTTTTTACTATTCCTTTTCTTTTCTCTTTTCATATAGCTCATAAGCTTTGACTACATCCTGTACTATCCGATGTCGTACAACATCCTGATTTGTAAGGGTCAAAAACCTTATTCCCTCGATTCCCTGAAGTATATCCATTACTTTTATCAGGCCAGACTGTTTCCCCGGTGGAAGATCGATCTGTGTTATATCACCGGTAACAACGACCCTTGAACCAAAACCCAAACGGGTTAAAAACATTTTCATCTGCTCAGGTGTTGTATTCTGAGCTTCGTCAAGGATAATAAAACTGTCATTCAGAGTTCTTCCCCTCATGTATGCCAGGGGAGCTATTTCCACTACGTTCTTTTCGAGGTATCTCATGAACTTCTCCGGGGAAAAGAGATCGTAAAAGGCATCGTAGAGCGGCCTGACATAGGGTTCCACTTTTTCTCTGAGATCTCCAGGCAGAAAGCCAAGACTTTCCCCCGCTTCTACCGCTGGCCTGACAAGCAATATCCTGCTTATTTTCGAGGCTTTCAACATTGCAACCGCATAACACACAGCAAGGTAGGTCTTACCTGTCCCTGCCGGCCCCACCGAGAAAACAACATCATTGTCCCTAAGTGAATCTATGTAATCTTTCTGACCCGAAGTTCTTGGGCGAACTGGTTTTCCTCTTGCCGTGGTAACTATAATATCGTTATACAGAGGAGCCAGATCGAGCTTTCCCTCTTCTGCGATCATGTCAAGGGCATATCGAACATCGGCACTGGAAAGGACATGACCATCACCAGCAACTTTCTGAAGCTGAAGAATAAAATCCGAGACCATTTTCACGACCTGGCTATCCGGCCCCTGAACGGTTATCTGTCCGCCCCTTACAAATATCCTCGCGGGAAATCTCTGTTCTATAAGAGCTATATTCTCATCCTCGGGGCCAGCCAGCCTGCTCATAGTATCATTGTCAGTTATCTCAACAACAGATCTGAAAAAACCATCGTTGTTCTTCTGGATGTGGTCGCAACTCTGCTCATCCACTACCAAAGTACTTATACCCCCGATACGCTTTTAACTTCAGGAACATGCTCCTGCAGGGTCTTTAGAACTAAAGATCTGAGTGTCATCTGGGCAAAAGGACACGTACCGCAGGAACCACTGAGCCTGACAGACACATCTCCAGTGTTCTCGTCAAAAGCTACGAATTCACCATCTCCTCCGTGATTCTGCAGAGCAGGCCTTACGTGAAGATCCATTACACTAACTATCTTTTCTTCTATTGTCATAAATATTCCCTCCTGAAATTTATTAGATCTATACTGGATATGCGGATTCCTCTACAAATTCCTGTAAACCTACGTCCCTCTTGACTGTCTTTGCATATTTATTAACAAGGAAATCCTTTGCCACTGCCGGAAACAGTATATAACTCAAAACATCTTCCGGCTGAAGAACCCAGTCCGATACCAGTTTTTGAGCCTTTTCGATCTCAGGTTCTATGATCTCTCCGGGTCTGCAGCCTATGGGTTCTTCATTTCCAATAGCCTTTTTTGTTATTTCACTATCCATCTCTGCAGGAGGTCTTCCGTAATATCCCAGGAAGTACCTTTTCACCTCGTTAGGTATGATCTTCCATCTCTGACCTGTGAGAACATTGAGAGTCGCCTGGGTCCCTACTATCTGGCTTGTGGGAGTAACGAGAGGAGGATAACCCATCTCTTTTCTTACCTTAGGTACCTCCTGCAGGACATCCTGCAGCCTGTCCAGAGCATTCTGTTCCTTCAGCTGATTGGTAAGATTTGAATACATACCTCCCGGGATCTGGTAGATAAGAACATTTATATCTATTCCTGACATGTCTACCAGCCAGTCTGAATATTTTACCTCTTCTGTTTTAAAATGCTTTGCTATGGGAACAAGGGACTCAAGGTCTATCCCTGTCTCATATGGACCTCCGGACAATGCCGCAACCATTGCCTCCGTGGCAGGCTGACTGGTCCGCATGGAAAGAGGAGAAATGGCGCAGTCCACGACATCTGCCCCGTTTTCAATACCAGCAAGGTAGGCCATGGAAGCCATACCGCTTGTATAATGACTGTGCACCTGAACCGGAAGTTCAGTATCTTCCTTGATCCGGCGAACAAGCTGACCCGACATTACAGGACTCAGAAGACCAGCCATATCCTTTATGCATATGGAATCAGCACCCATCTGCTTCATATCCCTTGCAAGCTCTGCATATTTTTCAAGGGTGTGCACCGGTGATAGTGTATAGGACATTGAAAGTTGCAGATGAGCACCTTCCTTTTTCACCTGGTCTGCAGCCACTTCCATGTTTCTCAGATCGTTAAGGGCATCAAAGATCCTTATTATATCGAGTCCGTTTCCAACAGCTCTTTTAACAAATTCCCTAACGGTGTCATCAGCATAATGTCTGTAGCCAACGATATTCTGTCCTCTAAGCAACATCTGCAGTTTTGTCTTTTTGAAACCTTTCCTGAGGGTTCTTAGCCTTTCCCAGGGGTCCTCGTCAAGAAATCTCATACACGAGTCAAAAGTGGCTCCTCCCCAAACCTCGAGGGAATGATAACCTATTTCATCCATAAGCTCTACAGCAGGCAGCATATCCTCTATTCTCAATCTCGTTGCAATGAGAGACTGGTGGGCATCGCGAAGTGCTGTCTCGGTAATTCCTATCTTTTTATTTTTTTTAACAGGTTTCGAACTGGTATTGCTGACCTTTTCCTTTTCCACTTCAGTTTCCTCCTCTCTATTTCCTGTTTTTTTTTAAATGATGTTACATTTATTCCTTATTTCGTGTCTTTGTTTTTTCCCACATCCTGTCAAGTTCGTCAAGTGAGAAAGAACTCCACGGCCTTTCCTGATTTGAAACTGAATGCTCAATTTTTCTGAACCGGCCGGAAAATTTGGAACATGCCCTCTGCAGAGCTACTTCCGGATCGATATCAAGATGCCTGGCAAGATTTACTACAGCAAACAAAAGGTCTCCGAGCTCTTCCTCCCTGGCAGAATGCTCTCCGTTTGATATCTCTTCTTCAAGCTCTACAGTCTCCTCCTTTATTTTACCAAGAATTGTCTCGTAATCATCTCTTGACCAGTCAAATCCCACATTGGCAGCCTTCTCCTGTATTCTGTAGGCTTTTGCCAATGCAGGCAGGTTTCTGGGAACTCCTGAAAGAACCGACTGATCACTGACCTTGTGTTTTTTCTTTTCCTCTATCTTGATCTTTTCCCAGTTTTTAAGTACCTCATCACTTGTATCAACCTCTGTATCACCAAAGACATGGGGATGTCTCTTGACAAGTTTTTCACTCAGGATCTGAACTACATCGTCGATATCGAAGAGTCCCATTTCCTTAGCTATTGAAGACACAAAAACAGGCTGGAGGAGAAGATCCCCGCACTCTTCCCTTATTTTTTCAACATCACCTTCACTTATAGCATCTACAAGTTCATATGCTTCTTCTATAATATATTTTCTAAGACTTTCGAAATTCTGTTCCCTGTCCCATGGACAACCTCCAGGTTTTCTCAGTCTTTCCATTATGTTTACAAGGTCCTGTACTTTGTAACCAGACCTGTTCTCAAAATTTTCCAAGTTTCAGCACCTCCAGAGAATGCCATTCTTTTATTGCTGCTTAGCTCTCAATATAACACTTTTCAGCATAATAAGCCCTTGACAGGCACCTGGGCCTACAGCTTTTCCGTTTTTAACTATCCAGTGTTTCCAGCCTTTAAAGGCCTGTTCCAGTTCTTCCCCAGATCCATACACAGTAATATTCCTTTTTGAAATCCTGCCTTTTTTTATAAAGGAACCTCTTGCAGCGATCTTAAGCCGGCAAACCTCAAAAAGGTTTTTCATGTTTTCGTTCAAAGGTCCGAACCTGTCCCTTATCTCATCAGCTATTCTGTCAATTTCATCTATCTCCGTTGCTCTCATAAGCCTCCTGTATAGTGCTATCCTTACAGTGTCCTGGGGAATATAGTTCTCCGGTATGGATGTGTTCAGCTCAACGTCAAACTCAGGTTCCCGGTAGTACTCGCCTTTCAGTTTTTTAACTTCTTCATCGAGGAAATTATAGTACAGGGCAGAACTGATACTGCTCTTTTTCCCGTGCTGTCTACGGCCGAACATGTCACCACCGCCCCTCTGGGCAAGATCGCTCAGGGCAAGTTCATATCCGCCTCCTGGATCATTCACGGAGGCGATGGCCTCCATCCGTTCTATTGTTATTCGACTCATGTTGAGATTCTCGGGGTAAAGAAAAAAAGCGTATGCTGTTTCCTCTCTTCGACCTATTCTGCCTCTAAGCTGATACATCTGGGCCATCCCCATTTCGTGAGAATCATCTATTATAAGGGTATTTGCGTTTCCTACATCAAGACCACTTTCTATTATAGTCGTACAGACAAGGATACTGCTTTTACCCTCGTAAAAACTTAACATTGCTTTTTCGAGATCTTTCTCCTTCATCTGTCCGTGAGCGATATCCACTACGACATCGGGGAACATGTTCCTGATGACTGTTGCAGCCCTTTCGATGGTCCTGACCCGATTATGGACATAAAATACCTGGCCTCCCCGAGTCAACTCCCGGCGCACAGACTTCTCCACAAGCTTTTTTTTCCAGGGTCCTACAAAAGTTATAACAGGCATCCTGTTCTCCGGAGGCGTCTTTATAGGAGAAAGATCTTTCAGAGAACGCATGGACATTGAAAGAGTTCTTGGAATCGGGGTGGCAGATAAGGTAAGAACATCTACGAGATCGTTGATTTTTTTCAGACGCTCCTTGCTCGAAACACCAAATCGATGCTCCTCGTCAATTACAAGAAGTCCAAGGTCCCGGAAGTTTACATCGTCCTGAAGAATCCTCTGGGTTCCAATTATTATATCGATCCTGCCTTTTTCCAGTTCATAAATTACATTTTGCTGTTCCTTTCTACTCTGAAAACGGGAAAGAAAGGCTATATTAACAGGAAAACCGGCAAACCGGACAAGGAATGTCTGATAATGCTGCTGAGTCAGAATTGTAGTAGGGACAAGAACTGCTACCTGTTTACCGTCCTGTACAGCTTTAAAAGCTGCCCTCATAGCAACTTCAGTCTTTCCGTATCCCACATCTCCAACTACAAGCCTGTCCATGGGAATATTTTTTTCCATATCTGCTTTTACGGATCCAATAGCTCTCAACTGGTCGGCAGTCTCAGGAAAAGGAAAAGCCTCTTCAAACTCTAGTGTCAACTCATTGTCAGAGGAAAAACTGAATCCTTTCAGTACTTCCCTTCTGGCATAATTCCTGGTAAGTCTTTCCGCTTCCTCTCTTGCCCGCTCCCTTTCTTTTTCAAGTGATTTTTCCCATTTTTTTCCGCCAAGCCTGTCAAGGGAAATGGTTTCCCCAGGTATGCCATAAAGGGAAGTTAGCTGGTAAAAGTGATCTATGGGCATCATCAGTCGCTTGTTATCGGCAAATTCAAGAAGGAACATTTCCGTTACGTTTTCATTCACTGAGATCTGCTCAAGCCCCCTGAATAAAGCTACCCCATGCTGGTTATGAATGACATGATCTCCAGGAGAGAGAGAATCTGTCCATTCCGCCGGAGCCTGAATGTCCTGTTCTGTCTTGGTATTACCGGTCGAACCTGACAGTTCAAGATCCGATATGACAGCTACCTTCTCTCCGGAAACCAGGAACCCGCCAGGAAGGGTCCCCTGGTGAAATTCTGCATCTGCATCATTGCTCCAATTTCCAAAGGCCTTATTCTCCGAGACAAGGATCACTTTGAAACCCTGATCTTTCCAGTTTCTGCATGCATGGATAAAAGCGTTCCTGTTTCCTCTGAAAAGCGGGGGAGTCTCAATATCAAGGGTTCTATACCTGGAAGAATATCCTGAAACGATCCTGATCCTGGGAAATTTTGAAAGCTTAAGATAGATGTCTGTCCAATCTGAAATAGAATCAACTACACCAGGTTCTCTCAGGCTTTCCCAAAGCCACTTGTAATTTTCACCCTGATTCTGCAAACTTGAAGCTTCGTAGAAAATGATCCTGACATCCTCGTGGATAAGACTTTCAGCCTGGACGTTAGAAGAACCCGTTATGGAGTGAATCTCAATATCTGGAAGAATCGCTACACTTTTCTGGGTACCCGAACGGAAGGACCTTATCTGTTCTATCTCTTCGTCAAAAAACTCCACTCTTATGGGATACATATGAGCAGGGTCATAAATATCAAGTATAAATCCACGAGAAGCGAACTGACCTGGAGCCCAAACCACATCGGACCTGCTGTATCCGTGAGCAACAAGCCAGTGTACAAGTTCGGACTTTCCGGCCTCTTCCCCTTTTGTCAAAATAAAGCTCGAAGCTGCAATCTGGAGAGGCCCCGTGATCCCACCTGGAGTCGTTACAAGTACTCCGCCACGGTCATGCCATTTCTTCAGGGTCTCTCCTCTTTTTACATAATTGGAGAGATCTTTAACGGAATCAGCATCAAGTGGAACTGATTCCAGCTGAAATATATCCCTCTTCCATATCTGTTTCCATGCAGAAGCAAAGGTTTTGGCATCTTTTGAAGTTGGAAGTAACACTAACAGAGGAAATTTTGCAGGGGCACAGAGGAAAGGAAGACCTGCAAGTCCTGCAGGAAGTGCAACCTCTTCTTCATGCCAGGGAATTTTTTCCGTTCCCTTTATAAAAAGTTCACTCTTGCCCCCGTAATCAATAACCAAATATCTATCACCTTAAACAGTTCTGATGGCAGGTTACCCTGCCATCAGCCCATAAGTTAATATATTTACTACCCGGACAGATCAATTGAATTGACGTGTGACATGGCAGTTTGTATGTCCGTGGACAACCACCACTTTAATGCCGCCGCTGTTTCATCGAGAACCTTGTCCAGTATCACAAGCTCACTTTTTATAAAAGGGGCCAGAACAAATTCAACAAGATCCTGTATTTCCTCTTCAGTCCTTACTCCGATCCTGAGTCTTGGCACTTCATCTGTCCCAAGGGCTGCAATAACTGACTTCAGTCCATTATGCCCTCCCGCACTACCCTTCTGTCTGAGTCTCAAACGCCCAAGCTTCAAGGCTACATCATCATAAACGATGATCATCTTTTCGGAAGGAACATCATAGAAATCTGAAAAGGCTTTTACGGCATGACCGCTTCGATTCATATATGTCCTTGGCCTTACTAACAAAAGGTCCTCGTCGCAAATTTTTAAAGGCCCTGCAACGAAAGATCTGAACCTGATATCCGGCCCCGGAAAACTGCATGTTCTGGCAAAGTTTTCCACTGCAAGCCACCCGGCGTTATGCCTGGTCAACTCGTACTTTGGATCCGGATTTCCAAGTCCGAATATAATTCGCAAGAAAAATTACTCCTTTTCTTCTCCCTCTTCTTCATCGGACTTGCCTTTTCCTATGACCTCTACTTCTTCTTCCATTTCTTCAAGCTCTTCGCCTTCGAGTCCCTCTTCTGGTTCCTCGACAACTTTGACATGGCTTAACGAGAAGACAACCTCGTCCGGTTCGCTGTCAAGCTCTGCACTTTCAGGAACAACAAGGTCGGATACGTAAATGTAATCTCCGATCTCGAGATGCTGAACATCTATATCGACAGATTCGGGGATCTCCATGGGAAGTATCTGCATTCCTATTTCGTGAAGGACCTGCTCGAAAACTCCACCAGCCTTTACACCAACACAACTTTCCTTGTTAAGGGGTGTTATGGGAACGTTGACGTAGATCTTGTGGCCTTTAACCATCTGGAGAAAGTCGATGTGAAGGATCTCGTCAGTTAGAAAATCTTTCTGGATGTTCCTCATAAGACATAGAGACTTTGTTCCATCAGGCAAAGAAGCCTCAACACGGGTCGTTTCCCAGTGTCCAGAGTAAACATACTTTTCGATCTCATCGGTTTTGACCTTGATCATTACTCCATCAGGGTAGTCAGGACCATAAAATACAGACGGAGTATATCCGCTCTTTCTTGTTTTTTTGGCTGCCTGCTTACCTGTCTCTTCTCTTTTTTCGAAATTTACATTAACAATATTGCTCATCTGATTAACTTCCTCCTCCAAAATCATCTCAACTGCTGGATTTATCTTTTAAACAGGCTGCTTACAGACCTGTCTGTATGAACCCTTCGTATAGACTCCGCAAATAGAGGTGCTATGGATAACTGATTGATTCTATCCAATTTTTTCGATTCAGGCAACGGAATTGTATCAGTAAGAATCACAGAGTCAACTGCCGGGCTTGAAAGTCTCTCGATAGCGGGGCCCGAAAGCACTCCATGGGTAGCGCATGCACAAACCCTTACTGCACCTCTTTCCTTGAGGGCACTGGCTGCATTGACAATAGTACCGGCCGTATCGATGATGTCATCGACAAGTACCACTGTTTTGCCCTCTATCTCGCCAATAATATCCATGACTTCGCAATAATTGGCAACTTCGTGGGATCTTCGCTTGTCAACTATGGCAAGATCAGAGCTTAACAGAACTGCAAACCTTCTGGCCCTTACTACTCCTCCGACATCTGGTGCAACTACCACTAACTTGTCCTCTTCCAGTTCCTTCCTGAAATTTCCCTTGAAATAGGAGGCAAGAAGGGGAATGCCGGTAAGATGATCAACAGGGATATCGAAAAAACCCTGGATCTGCCCTGCATGTAGATCTGCCGAAATAACACGCTGGGCTCCTGTTTTTTCGATAAGGTTGGCAACAAGTTTAGCAGAGATAGGATCCCGGGCCTTTGTCTTTCTGTCCTGTCTTGCATATCCAAAATAAGGAGTTACTACATTTATCCTGTAAGCAGAGGCTCTTTTTAACGCATCTATCATTACAAGAAGTTCCATTACGTTATGATTAACTGGGTAACAGGTTGGCTGTATTATAAATACATCTGCACCTCTTACACTTTCTTCTATTGACAGCCCTATCTCTCCGTCGGAAAATTCAAAATGTCTTGCTACGGACTGCGGAACTCCCAGCTCCTCACATATTCTTGCGGTAAACTCTGGATGTGCTGTCCCTGAAAAGATCTTTAAAGCCCTGGATTCTGAACTCATTGTCAGTTAGCCCCCTTTTTGCCGTTCTTTCCTTTGCCTTTTTTAAGCATTCTGGTTGTCCAGCCTTCAATATTTCTCTGTTTTGCCCTTGCTACGGCCATTGCATCCTCAGGAACATCTGAAGTGATCACCGATCCTGCAGCAGTAAAAGACCTGTCTTCAAGGTTCACAGGTGCAACAAGCATTGTATCACTTCCTATAAAACAGTTATTGCCTATCTTCGTCCTGTTCTTGTTCTGACCGTCGTAATTGCATGTAATGGTTCCCGCTCCAATATTTGTATCTTCGCCAATTTCTGCATCTCCGATATAGGAAAGGTGAGGAACCTTGCTGTTTTTTCCAACGTTACTCTTTTTGACTTCAACGAACTTCCCAATGTAGGCTTCCTTCTCTATGGTTGAACTGTTCCTTATGTAGCAGAAAGGACCTATTGTAACATTTTCCTTTAAAAAACTGTCGTGTACAATGGCATGGTTGAGAATGTTAGAATCTGCACCGACTGAAGTGTTTTTTATCTGGCTGAAACTGCCAATAGTGGTACCTCTTCCGATGTAAGACGAGCCCATGATCTGCACAAAGGGCTCTATATAAACATCTTCTTCTACCTCGGCTTTGGGACTTACGTGAACCGTTTCTGGATCAGCGATCTTAACTCCCTTATCCAGCATTTTTTCTATAATCCTTTTACGGACTTTTCCTGAGATCTCAGCCAGCTGGGAAGAACTGTTCACACCCTGAAGCTGTTCAGGATCATCACATAATCTGGCAGATACCTTACCATAATCCCGGTGAAGAGCAGATACCGTATCAGTGAGATAGAACTCATTCTGTGAATTGGTGTTATCTATTTTGGACAGGGCTTTCAATAGAGCGTCGGTTCGAAACAGATATGCTCCGCTGTTTACTTCTGTTACGAGTTTTTCTGAATCTGAGGCATCGGACTCTTCAACGATCCTGAGGAAAGGTCCATCCCTCAATATTCTCCCGTAACCCGTGGGGTCTTCAGTTTTAAATGTCAAAAAGGTACAGACATTTTTTTTCTTAATATGTTCTTTCACAAGGGACCGTATCGTATCTTCTTTTAAAAGGGGGATATCCCCCGGCATAACAAGAACATGCTCGTATTCCTGCCACGTTTCCCGGGCAACAGAAACTGCATGACCTGTTCCGAGCTGCTGCTCCTGTGTAACGGTTATTGTGCCCGGAAAATCCTTTTCAATATAACTTCTGACAGTTTCTTCCTGATGTCCTACAACAACCGCTGCCGTTAATTCTGATCTTTTAAGCTCTTCAAGAGGATAGAACAGCATAGGAACGTCTATCACCGGCTGAAGAACCTTTGCGGTCCTGCTTTTCATTCTCGTACCCCTGCCGCCACCAAGGACAAGGGCCAGTATCTCTTTCTTTACTTCCAATAAAATCACCCCTGTAACGGGAATAATGTATATTTTATCTTACATATTAACAAGAATACTACAAAAACATGAAAAAGGGGGCTCCTAGGAACCCCCATCTTTGACAATGGCTGGGGTGGCTGGATTCGAACCAGCGATCACGGAGCCAAAGTCCGTTGCCTTGCCAACTTGGCTACACCCCATCCTGCTCGCAAGTAAATATAGTATCATTGTTAAAGGGCGTGTCAAGATGTACGATCTCTTTTACTAATACAGAAAGGAAAGAATGCTCTTGGAAGATCAAACTATGAATAAACTTTTCTCTATAGGAACCTCACAGATTATTTTTCTCAGTTTTGTACTGATACTGGCAGTTGGAGGTACAGTTCTGGCCCTGGCTGCAACCAGAAGTCGCAGCAGCAAGATCCTGTACTCAGCCATCACGGTTCTTATACTGTTCTTTGTCGTTTCTGGTATATTCATCGGATTAGAGTTAAATCCCGTATTTTCAGCAGTTACACTTCTTCCGGTTGTGATTATAATACTTTATATAGTTATAGCCTCGAAGAACTGTTAATTATTTATGGAGGTAATTACCCTGGCAGGATATTTTATACTGGCCGCTTTTATGCTTTACGGTCCTTATGGATGGTGCTGGTTTAGAAAAGAAAACAAGAGGGACTACGGACTTCACTGGGAAATGGGCAGACAGGATATCCTTGTTCTTGTCCTTTTGACTGTTGTTACCCTTCTGCCTCTTACATTTATAGCAGTCAACTGGCCGGGCCAGGATTTACCGAGGCATATAGGATCAGTTACCTTTTTCAGGCTTGCCACCGCAGGACTGATAGCAGCTATAGTTGAGGAAACTTTTTTCAGGGGATTGTTACATACAATTATCCGGAAACATTCCGGCCCTTTTATTACTATTTTTGCTGTATCACTGCTATTTGCACTCTGTCATCTTTTTCTTGCCATGCACTGGCTTAGAATGGCTACTTTTTTTCCTGCTCTTGCAATGGGATTTCTGAGGGAAAAAAGCGGCAGCGTATTTCCAGGAATTATCTATCATGGAATAGGCAACTTATGGGCAATATGGTTCTTTCCCGGCTTTTAGCACCGAAAATGGAGGTGAATAGTTATGAGAAATAGATCCTGGACAGGCCTAATGGTTATCTTTATTTTTATTCTTCTTTATCCACTATATTCACAAGCCGCCAGCGTAAAAATAATGATACCCTGCGCAAAGGGGCAAGAGGCCAAAGCATTAGTTAACGACAGCGAAATTTATAACCTGGGTAAGGTGCTGACCCTTCCCGTAAAGACCCGGTGGCCAGCCTACACAGCAAGTGTCTGGGGGGAAGAAAGCACTGTTTGTGCTTCTGCAGTAAACGCAATCCATCTCCTGGTTTCCAGGGAAAAAGGCAGAGGAAGAACTGTCAGTATAGTACCTGCAGATACTGTTGCTCCAGCCGCTGGGCAGGGAAATTTTTTCCTTATCGACAGCAAGCCGGGTTATGGGTTATTTGGTGCTTTTGCTCCTCCAGTAGGAGCTGAAGCAAGACTGATTGAACCCGGATCGGAAATTGAGGAGCTTTTGACCAGCCTGGAAACCAGTATAAAATGCAGAACACTGGTGATCACTTACAAAACCGATAGTTCAGGTTACGTAGTCGATGTCGAAAACAGGCCGGGCGGAAGGATAATTTTCTGGGATGATAATGGAGCCCATCTTCTCGCACGGGTGATCAGGCCAGTAAGAGGAGTTGGCCGTTTTGGAGGAACGACATTTCAGAGAGAAGGCAGAATACGAGCCAACCACCCGGGAGTTATCGACATAAGCACATCACCATACGGATATATCGGAGGATTTCAGATAATTCCTCTCTATCACGCATACTCTTCAGAAATGAAATTTGCCTGGCAACTGTCTCAATGGATGATAATAACTGATCCATCCGGCAAAAAAACCATTGAAGGGAAAGCACCTCTCTTCTCTGGCACTCTTATACCGGGTCCACAGGAAGGTGAATACCTCTGGGACATGTGGAGCAGCTACGGCAGAAGATCTCTGGTCCTGGTAAGAAGAGATGGAGGAAAATGGGAAAGAATGCCTTCCGTTATCTCGAGAGACGACTCTGGTCTTGACATGATAACTCATTTCAAGATCTACCTTCCAGTCAACAAGGTTCCTCTGGAATGAAGAAAAGAGGGGCAAATGCCCCTCTTTTCTTCATTCTACTGTTACACTTTTGGCAAGATTTCGCGGTTGATCTATGTCACATCCCCTGTACCTCGCCACATAGTAGGCGAAAAGCTGCAAGGCAACAACACTTAAAAAGGGTGTAAGCTCCTGTTCAGTAGGAGGAACATAGATTACATCTTCTGAGTTTGCCCTTATCCTGGTATCACCATCTGTAGCTATCGAAATGATCGGAGCTTTTCTTGCCCTTGCCTCCTGGATATTTGACAGAACCTTTCCGTAAAGATAATCAGAAGGTACTACCACAACAACAGGAACCTCAGGATCTAACAGTGCTATGGGACCGTGTTTCATCTCACCGGCAGCATAGGCTTCAGCATGTATATATGATATTTCCTTGAGTTTCAAGGCCCCTTCAAGAGCTACAGGAAAAGAAGATCCACGCCCAAGGTACAGGAAATCGGATGCCTGGGCGTATTTTTCCGCTATTTCTCTTACCTCTTCTCCTTTTTCAAGAACCCATTCTATCTTGTAGGGCAGCTGTATCAGTTCATCAACAATCCTTGTATGTACCTCGTCTGGAATTGTCTCTCTCCAGCTCCCTATCTGTAAAGCGAGAAGATAAAGAGCAACAAGCTGCCCGGTAAAGGTTTTTGTGGCGGCAACTCCGATCTCGGGACCTGCCTTTATCTGGAGCAGGCTGTCCACTTCTCTGCCGAGAGTGGAATTAGGTACATTTGTAATACCGAGACAATGCGCACCCATTGACTTTGCTCGCCTCTCTGCAGCAAGTGTATCAGCGGTTTCTCCAGACTGTGAGACAAAAACCGCAAGAGTCTCACTATCTGCCTTCACTTTCCTGTAACGATACTCCGAGGCAAATTCTACCCTTATATCAAGGTTGCAAATCTGCTCAAAGAATCTTTCTGCCACCAAAGCCGCATAGTAGGAAGTTCCACAGGCAATAATATGCATTTTTCTAAAACTGCTGAACATCTCTTTATTCCAGGACAGTTCACTGCTGAGGTCGACATGCCCATCTTCGATCCTGCCCTTTAAAGAATCTCTGAGGACCCTGCCCTGTTCATTGATCTCTTTGAGCATAAAATGAGGATATCCTGACTTTTCTGACATTGTGGTGTCCCAGTCGACCATGTAGGAATTTCTTGTAAACTCCCTGCCGGTGGAATCCCAAAGTCTTATACCACTCCTTGACAGCTCTGCTATATCACCATCCTCGAGATAGATAAATTCCTTTGTATAGGGAAGTAATGCCGGGACGTCCGAGGCACAGAAAGACTCTTTATCGCCAACTCCAAGGACAAGTGGCGAACCTTTTTTTATACAGTAGATCTTTTCCGGCTCATCTTTCAGAATTATTGCCAGTGCAAAAGATCCGTCAAGCATTTCTGAAAGCTCAGACAGGGACACAACCATATTACCTCTGTAGATCCGCGACAATAGCTGAGCAGCTACTTCTGTGTCTGTTTCAGTAAGGAAGGTTATTCCTTTTTTTTCGAGGTCTTGCCTTAGCTCCATGTAATTTTCGATGATACCGTTATGGACAAGAGCAAGACTGTGGTCGGAATCGAAATGTGGATGAGCGTTTACCATTGTAACGCCACCATGAGTTGCCCATCTTGTGTGTCCGATCCCTCCCATCCCTTCTATAGAAATCTCAGAAACCATTTTTTCAAGGTCTGCGACCTTTCCAACTTCTTTTTCAACCTGTATAGAACCACCACTGTGCACTGCCAGCCCTGCAGAGTCATAGCCTCTGTATTCCAGCCTTCTCAACCCATCAAGCAGGACATGACTGGCACTCCTGGTACCTATATATCCAACTATTCCACACATCTATGAAGAACTGCACCGCCCTTCCTTATAACAAAAAAAGAAAGTTCTGATCACTTTGTACCCGGAATCACTTCCGGGTTTTGTAAATCAGATTGAGGGCATCTTTCCATGCCCCGGGGCATCCGCCGATAATTCGATAACCCCGTCCTCGTCAACTGGCATTCGCCAGCCCGGGCGCTCACCATTTCCGCATTTTTAAAATATTATCCTAACGCCTTTTTCACCACCCCTTTCAAGTTTTCGTCTTTAAGTGCCATTCTTATTGTTGCATCAAGCCATCCCTCAACAGTACCGCAGTCAAGTCGATCACCCCTGTATCGATAGCCCCAGACAGGTTCTTCCTTCAAAAGCATTTTTATAGCATCAGTAAGCTGATACTCTCCACCTGCACCCTTACCAGATCTTTCAAGCATATCAAAGATAGAGGGAGAAAGAACATACCTGCCAAAGATGGCAAGTCTGCTTGGGGCATCCTCCAAATCCGGCTTTTCCACCAGATCAGTTATACGAAACACTCCAGGTTCAACCTCTTCAGATACTGCCGCGATCCCATACCTTGAGACATGACTGTCCTCGACTTCCTCAAGGGCAATAACCGATCCACCGAGACGGTCGTGTACTTTTATAAGCTGAGAGAGAACAGGCTCATTAGAATCCATTACATCATCAGGAAGAATAACTCCAAAATATGAATCAGAGCATAAAACCCTGCCGCAAAGAACTGCATGACCAAGACCCAGTGGACGGGGTTGCCTGATGGACATGAAACTTGCCTTTTCCGGTATGGACCTCACGATCTCGTAAAGGTCGTTCTTACCTCTTTCAAGAAGGATCTGCTCAAGTTCTGAAGAACTGTCAAAATAATCTTCTATAGATGTCTTGCCTCTCCCGGAAATAAAGACAATAGAGCTGCAACCTGAATTTACTGCCTCATCCACTCCGTAAGCAATGACGGGTCTATCTATCAAGGGTAACATTTCTTTCGGCAGCTCTTTTGTCGCAGGAAGAAAGCGGGTTCCAAGACCCCCTACCGGAAACATGCATTTGGCTACTTTCCCATATATGTCCATTCTATATCTACCTCCGTCAGACTATTGAATAAAGCTGTCTTATGTCCTGTACCAGCTGATAGGATACAGATTCGAGAAGTTCCCTGTCTCTTGCCTCAACGAGAACCCTTAGTAATGGTTCTGTTCCTGAAGGTCTTATAAAGACCCTTCCGAAACCATCAAGCTTTGCTTCAGCTCTTGTGACAAGATCCTTCAGCTCCGGATCACCGGCGATATCTCTTCTGTCAGACAGAAATATATTTGTCAACATCTGGGGATAACGATGGAACTTGTCAACCAGTGTTGAAATATCAAAACCCGTTTCCATACAAGCCCTGAGGAAAAGGAGTGCTGTACATGGTCCGTCACCAGTGGTTGAAAACCCGTCTATGATAAGATGCCCAGACTGTTCTCCTCCAAGGCGTGACCCTTTTTCGATCATTGTCCTGTACACGTACCTGTCTCCCACAGGACACCTGTGAACGTGTATTCCTTCGTTTATAAGATGGTCTTCAAGGGCCATGTTGCTCATAACAGTTGCAGTAAGACCTGATCCTAAAGAATCCCTTGACTTGAGCCATATGGAGAGCATCCACATCATTATATCCCCGTCGATCACCCTACCGTAGGGATCAACAAGTAAAACCCTGTCTGCATCGCCATCAAAGGCTATACCCACATCTGCCTTTTGCTCAATAACCTCTTTTTTCAGAGCACCGAGGTCCATAACTCCAAATCCATCGTTTATGTTAAGTCCATCCGGTTCGTTACCTATAATTTTCCAGGGCAGATCATATTTTTCAGCAAAATCGGATATTAAAACAGAAGCAGCTCCATTAGCACAATCTACAACGCAGGAGAGTTGAGGCCCTTTATCCCGTGAATAAAAATCCCACAATCTTTCAAGGTACAACTCATGCATTTGTTCAAAACTGTCGTATGTACCTATGGATGCTCCGGTTGGACGCCAATCATCAATAAAGGAATCCTCCATGTATTCTTCGATGGCGATCTCCTGCTCATCAGAAAGCTTAGTTCCAGAGGAGTCAAGGAACTTTATCCCGTTATACTCGGCAGGATTATGGGAAGCACTTATTACAACTCCGCCGTGAAAACCAGATGATCTTACAGCAAAACTGACTTCGGGGGTCGGAGCAACTTCAAGATTCCTTACAGAAGCTCCAGAAGATGTCAATCCTGCAATAACAGCAGATTCCAGCATTTGACCGGACCTTCTGGTATCTCTTCCCATAACAAGCCTTGGCCTTGGAATTCCTTTCTCTGTCAAGTAAAGGGCATAAGCCCTACCCAGGCGCATGGCCATTTCAGGCATCATCATACCCCTGTTTGCCACATCCCGAACACCGTCAGTCCCGAAAAGGCAACGTATTTTTCTTTCAGTGTGATTCTTCAAAATGCTCCACCTGCCTGTTCAATTTATCTGAGCACTGACCTGTACATTGGGAGGATCTGTCTTGATAATTTTGACCCCTGGAATACCTGCTTTAACGTTAACAGGGACAGTTAGTCTCTTGGAAACAATATTGGTAACATTAACATAAGCTTTCACCGGATCATCCGTCTCGTCCAAAGCCCGAAAATCACTGGCTGTACCTTCAAGGGTTATTTCGACCTCATCCGGTGTAACACTCCAGCCGGGGTAGACGCTTCTTCCTTCAACCACAACAGGTACTTTAGGGAAAATCTTCGTAACTGTAAAGGGCTTTATATCAATTCGGAGCGAAACAGAACTTTCCGAAAGATAGTTCAGTGACCCTTCAGGTAACGGCATGAGAGGAAGTACGACATGCTGGTCTGAAGACAGGCCGGAGATATCAAAAGTTTCCGTATTGATCTTTTCTATCTTCTCAAGCTCCTTTAAAGGACCTTCCACCTTAACTGAAACAGGCTCCACGGATACTGAACCAACCTTAAAGTCAGGATGGGGATTTCCTGTAAGCCGTGCATTGACAGTAACTTCCTTCTTGGGCATACCCTGCGCCAGGATAGCACTGACAGATACCTCTGAAGGAGTTATTTTAATGTCCTCCATGTTTATGGATGATGGTAACACTTCAGGTGCAAGCTGAATATCTCCTCCAGCTTTAAGTTGATCGAGGGTGGGTGAAACAAACACCCTCTCAATTGCAGAGACATCATTCTCCTCTCCGCTGATCCTTACCCTTGGAGGTGTAATAGTAACTGAATCGACATACAATCCGGAAGGCAGACCATCCTTGACATCGAGATCCAACCTGAAATCTCTTTCCAGCAATCGCACAATTTCCACCTGGGCATGGGAGGGTATAACGTCAACAAGCTTGATATTTCTTGGCACAGTTGCCCTTACTGCTATGCTGTACTTACCGGGATCAAGTCCTTTCAAGTCAACCTGGCACCTGACCTTTTCTGTATCAAGTTCACTCAGTATGTTTCTTTCACCGGAAAGCTGCACATCAACTAATTCGGTTTCATTTTTCAATCTGCTCTGGAAAGGGGTATTTATGTATTCTACGGGACAGGTAATGGTCCTTACCATTTCTGTTCCTTTTCCACCAGAAACATAAAGCCAAACTCCTACAGAGATCATAACGGCTACTATCCATAGAAAGATCCTGGAAGAAAGCAGTCTGTCCAACAATATCCGTCTCTCGGGCACCCGTATAACCTCCTATTCCTTTGGGGATTCGTCGCTGATGGAGCTGATTTCATCGTGGATCCTTCCAAGCAGGGTCTTTTTCCCCTCTTCTGTACCGGAAAAATAATGCATTAAAAGCTTGCGAAGCTGTACCTCTTTCAGGTTCCTTGAAAGATGACCCTTCACTGCCATTGAGATTTCTCCCCTCTCCTCAGAAACGACGACTGCCAGAGCATCCGAGACCTCTGTTACACCTATAGCTGCCCGGTGTCTTGTCCCTATCCAACGAGACAGATCGCTGTCTTCTGTAAGGGGTAGATACGTAGAAGCTGAAATGATCTTGTCATTGTCTATTATAACCGCTCCATCATGAAGTGGATTGTTGGGCCAGAAAATTGAGATAAGCAGTTCTTCGGAAAGATCTGCATTTATTTTTACAGCAGTCCGCCAGTAATCACGCAAACCTGTAGCTCTCTGGAAAACCAGAAGAGCCCCTATTTTCTGGCTCTTGAGAAAGGCAAGAGCACTTGATATTTCGGTACTGAGGAGTTCTGCCCTCTCCTGTGCCTTGCGACGTTTCCACAACCCCCCCCTGCCAAGCTCCTCGAGCATTTTCCTCAATTCGGGCTGGAAAACAATGGGAATGGCAACTACGAGGAAGGTCAGAACACGTGCAAGGAACCAGGAAATAGTCGTAAGTTCAAAAAGTTTTGCCAGTGCAGAAATAACACCAAGCAGCAGAAATCCCTTTACAAGCTGCATGGCCCTTGTCCCTACAAGCAACATCAGGAGCTTGTAAAAGATAAAGGACATTATCGCAATATCAATGATATCCTGCCATCTGAAAAAATCGGTCATTTCTCACTACTCCAGCCGGATAGAATTAATGTATCCTGTTATTTGATCACTTCGAATGATATATATGGAGAAGTTGCAAGAGCCAGCATTGCCGGATAATTTACGGAAAACTTCAATAGAGAACCTGTTTTGACTGGAACGCGGGATTCCTCCACATCCAGTACCAAATGATCACATGATGCTCCAAGGATATCAACACCATTGTCCAGAGGCGTAATACCCTCAATTCTGAGGTCCTGTCTTCCCACCGCTGCTATAGCCCTTTTTCTCATGCCTCTGTTCGCGAAAGAAGGGACATTACCGAAAGCATCTGCTCCAATTGTACCAAAGGGGACAGATCTTTTTACAGCAGTTTCAACTATTTCTGCTTCCAGATACATGGTATCTTTATTCAGATACGGAATTGACCTGTTCCTGCTTATGTCTGTTCCAAGAAGTATTCCTTCCCCTATTCTGAGATTGTTTATTCCGGAAGGCATTATGTTCTCTTCCAGAAGCGCAAGAGAAGAGGTTGCCCCGCCAGAATAGATCTCCAAGGGATACGAAAGAATACTTTCAATTATTTTCCCTGCAGAAAGCAGGTCACCCATTTTCTCTCTGTCGGGAAGAACTCCTCCAAAACAGGCAAAATTAACTGCTAATCCCTTTGCTTTTACCCAGCGACACTTACTAAGCTGCCTGGCAAAGGGTTCAATTCTTTCTTGAGTTAAACCCTCCCTTAAATCACCGAGATCCACCATTACCAGTATTTCATATTCCTTTTTGATATGCCTGCATTCCTTTTCGAGGTGAAACAGAGTCTCTACTGAAGAGATCATTGTCATATCAGAGTAACGTACAACTTCTGAAATTTCGCTTATCATGGGGATCCTCAGAAGGACAAGAGGTTTTCTGATCCCTGAAAGCCTTAAAGAAACAAGGTTTTGCATTCTGCTGTCTCCAAGCATTTCGCAACCGGACTCGATCATTGTCCGAACTACCCTTGGATCTGCGCATAAGCCCTTCGCTACACCTGTTATGGAAACACCTGATCGAGAGCAATATTTACTGACGGTTTCACTGTTCTTTCCGATTCTATCGAGATCTGCAACAAGCCTGGGCCAGCTCATGCCACTTCTCACCCTCCCCTGACTTTTTTAAGAAGAGCCATATTTCTTCTGTCTTTTCCATTCCCTTTTGGCGTTTCCAGTATGGAGGATTTGTTCTGCCAGTCAGGATCATTCACTATAAAACTGAAAGCGTTAAGTCCAATTGTACCCTCTCCAATATTCTCGTGACGATCTATCCTGCTCCCTATCTCCTTGTAAGTGTCATTCAGATGCCAGCAGGCTATATTATGAAGTTCGAAGAGGGACAATAATTTCTTCTTAAACCTCTTGTAAGCATTAAGGGTCCTGAGATCGTAGCCAGCAGCATGAAGATGGGCTGTATCAAGGCATATTCCCACTCTGTCATATCTCGACACATATTCTGCTATCTGATACAGCTCTTCCAGACGGGAACCTATCACGGTACCTTCTCCTGCCATGGTCTCAAGATTGATCCTGACCCTTGTATGTTCCGTTTTTTTAATGATATCCAGAAGAGACAGTGAAATTTTTTTTAAAGCCTCATCAGATCCAAGTTCACCTTTATGTCCGGGGTGAACTACAATATCATCTATTCCAAGACGATCACAAATACTGATCTCTGCCACCATGGCCTCGATACTCTTCTGACCGAGAGTACCAGAAGCCGCAAGATTGATCAGGTACGAACAGTGTACTATCACCTGTCTAATCGAACTGGATTGCCAGGCCATCCTGAACTGATCGGCTTTGGGCTCGGATAATATCCTGCGTTTCCATTGCAACTGGTTACCTGTAAAGATCTGGATAGCCTCGCAGTCAAGTTCCTCTCCACGTGTAATTGCCTTCGCAAGTCCTCCGGCTATTGAAACATGACTACCGATAAGACTCATGGCAATCTTCTTTCATTATAAAATTTCTCATTTTAAACAAAATCCTTCCTGTCAGGCCCCAGATAACAGTGTTGCTGTCTATCCTGTAGACAGGATAGGAATGTTCCATATTCCCGGACCAGAAAGTCTTCCATTCTGGCCCTTCGAAATCCTCTATCAGATCAAAGTAAAGGATCTCGTCGATTTCCTGCTCTTCGGGAACTACAGACGGAGGAAAGGGGCTGTTGATAAGTCCTGCAACTGGCACAACACCGAAATCACTTCCAATAGTGTATTCCCTGTCCATAAGCCCGATAATATCTATATCAGATGAATATATACCAGTTTCTTCTTCCATTTCCCTGAGTGCTGTATCAACAGGGGTAATATCATCAAAGTCCTTCTGCCCTCCGGGAAAGGCGATCTCGCCTGGATGTCTCCTTAAAAAAGACTGTCTTCTTACGAACATGATCCTGATGCTCCCGGAATATATCATCATTGGAACAAGTACCGCACCTGTTCGAGCCTGTCCGAAGATCAACTCACTCCAGGGCAAGACATAGTTCCCGGAAGAAAGATTTCCTTTCAGTTTAACGATCATTTCCTTACATTCCTGATCCTTCATTGAACCTTCCAGTCCTGTTTCGTAAAAAACTTTTTTTCATTTGACGATCATGCCCTTAGCCTTACATTGCCCTGATAGACAATTCCTCTTTCCCCGTCAATAGTCACGGTCATTCCGTCTTCAAGGACCTCCATTGCGTTCCGGGCTCCCAGGACACAGGGTAATTTCATCTCAAGGGCCAGTATTGCAGGATGACTTGTAAGCCCACTCTGTTCCGTGATAAGTCCTGCACATTTTTTAACTGCAGGAATATATTCTTTATCAGTACCACGAACTACAAGTATGTCACCCTCCCGGGTCTTTTCGAGGGCATCTTCAGCCGTGAGAGCTTTTACTATTCTTCCTGTTGCTTCCTTCTTGAGGTAAGGAATACCATTAACCAGTATTCTTCCTGCCACCTGAAGCTGAAGCATATTAGTCGTACCTGGTATTCCCATGGGAAATCCTGCAGTTATAACGAGAAGTTCTCCTTCCTTTACTATGCCCCTTGAAATAGAACCCATTATTGCAAGGTTTACTGCAGCTGTGTCGGATTCAGGCTGATCCTCGAGGATGGGCACCACACCCCAGACAAGGGCAAGTTCCCGCCAGGTTGATCTCAAGGGAGTAGAGCCTATTATCACACAGGGTGGTCTGTGCTTTGCCACCATTCTTGCTGTACTTCCGGTTCTGGTAAGGGAAAGAATAGCAATAATGTCCATCTCCCTGGCCACAGTAACAGCTGCATGGGTCAAAGCATCGGGAATACCGGGATTATTCCTGTTAAAGGGATTTCGTTCGTTGATCCGGATCTCCTTTTCGACTCTGTCTATTATATTTTCCATCATTTTTACGGATTCCACAGGATATTTCCCCTTGGCTGTCTCTCCTGAAAGCATAACTGCATCTGCACCGTCAAGGACAGCATTGGCCACATCACTTGCTTCAGCCCTTGTGGGACGGGGATTTCTTATCATTGAATCCAGCATCTGCGTCGCAACTATTACAGGTTTTCCGTGTGAAATGCACAGCTGTACAAGCTGTTTCTGAATAAGGGGGACTTCCTCTGCAGGAAGCTCAACTCCCAGGTCTCCTCTGGCTACCATAAGACCATCTACGACCTCTATGATCTCGCTGATGTTCTCAACGGCCTGTTTGGTCTCTATCTTTGCAATAACCTTCATTGTGCCTTCTCTGTCCTCTATGAGCCTCCTGACCTCAAGGATGTCATTTCTGTTCTTCACGAAAGAAACTGCCACATAATCCATCTCGTGATCTATTCCCCAATTGAGATCGTCACGATCCTTGTCTGACAAGGCAGGTATGGAAACAGGAGCACCGGGAAGATTTATTCCCTTGGAATTTCCAAGATATCCGCCAGTTACAACACGTGTCAGGACTCCAACTTCGGATGGCCCAAGAACTTCAAGTTCTATAAGGCCATCGTCAATGAAGACCGCCTGTCCCGGAACAAGTTTTTCAAGAACTTCCGGATAAGTCACGGAAACACCCTTCTCACTTCCAATGGTTTCTTTATAATAAAGAGAAAATTCCTGTCCTTCGGAAAGAAAAACCTCTTCCACCTCGAGCTTTTCAGTTCTAATCTCCGGTCCTCGTGTATCAAGGATAGTTGCAATTGGCCATTTTGAAGATTTCTCCACCTCTCTCACCATAGACAGGCTTTTCCCGTGAAACTCATGGGTACCGTGGCTGAAATTGAACCTGGCAATATTCATTCCAGCATTGACCATTGACCTTATTATTTCAGGTTTAGACGAAGCAGGACCTAAAGTACAGACTATCTTCACTTTTTTCATTACGTACACCTCCTGCCTGGATCTTTTGCTTCTCTTATACCGCCATGGGAGACAGATACTTACGGGTTATCCTCTCAAGGGGAATGTCTGCCTTTACCTTCAGCCCAGGTACGTACACAACTGCAGACCTTGCTGAACCAACTATTTCAAGCATTACAGGTGAAGTCCCGGGATAATCCCGTATCTCTCTCAATAGATTCCGGAATTTCCTTGTATCATAAGCAGCTTCGGGAATCTGCAATTTCACGTAAGGCGGCAACTCCTTCTTAGTGTTCTCAAGAGTTCTAATCTCTTTTGCAAGCAAAGTGGTACCACCCCTCTCATCAAGGGTACCTTTGACGACAAGAACAACCCCAGGCTGAACAAGTGGTTTGACCTGTGCCCAGAGTTTTGGGAAACAGACAATCTCTACCCTGGCCTCTGTATCTTCAAGCTCTATTATTGCCATTTGATCTCCCCTGCGAGTGTTCTTTTCCTTAAGAGCAACTACCATACCTCCAAGAGTTGCTGGTACGTTGCCGTCTTTCCAGCATTTCAGGGACGAAATAGGTGAACATGTTGTGTATTGTCTTACAGTTTCTTCATCTTTTTCAAAGGGATGCCCGGAAATATATAATCCTGTAACTTCCTTTTCCTGCTCAAGAATGTTATGCAGGTCGTATTCTTCAACATCAGGCAGTTCTGGCTCGGAATCTGTTTCTCCTTCATCAAGAAGGTCAAGGAGGTTGCACTGGTTCTTTTCCGACCTGTCCCTCTGTACGATATCATAAAATGAGGGAAGTGCTTCATGTAACTGGCGCCTTATGGGATGGATCGAATCAAAAGCACCGGCAGATATAAGATTTTCAATTACAGACTTGTTAACTACTCTAAGGTCGATCCTGTTTAAAAAGTCCCAGAAGGACTGAAAAGGACCGCATTCCTGCCTGCTTTCCACTATGGACTGTATCGCAGAATGTCCGACCTTAGCCACAGCTCCAAGTCCAAACCTGATAACATTTCCCACTACGGTAAAATCCTCTCCTGATTCATTTACATCTGGAGGTAAAACACTGAGACCTGAGTTTCTTACCTCTTTTACGTAAGAGGCAAGAACATCCTTTTTTGCTCCTATCTGGCTGCTTAAATAGGCAGCCATGAACTCTGATGGGAAATTGGCTTTCAGGTAGGCCGTCTGATAACTGATAAGGGCGTATGCCGCACTATGAGACTTGTTAAAACCATAACCTGCAAACTCCTGAATTATGTCAAAGATCTCTTCTGATTTCTTTTTTGGGACATTCCTCTCGAGACAACCTTCTACGAACTTGACTCGCTGCTTTTCCATTTCCTCCAGTTTTTTCTTTCCCATTGCCCTTCTCAGCAGATCGGCTTCTCCGAGAGAATAGCCAGCAAGCCTTGCTGCACACTGCATTACCTGTTCCTGGTAAAGAATAACTCCGTAAGTTTCTTTCAGTACTTCCTCAAGGGCCGGGTGCAGATACTCCACCTTCTGCCGGCCATGTTTTCTCTCTATATACTGGTCTACCATTCCACTACCAAGAGGTCCAGGTCTGTATAGAGCCAGAATAGCTATCAGATCTTCAAAACAGTCTGGAAGTATCTTTTTAAGAAGCTGACGCATACCTCCTGATTCAAGCTGGAATATCCCAAGTGTATCGGCAGACTGAAGCAGTTCATAGGTTTTACGGTCGTCAAGGGGAATAGCACTGAGGTCACAGCATTCCTTGTTATTATGACGTATGTTGTCAACAGCCTCATGAAGGACGGACAAAGTCCTCAGACCCAGAAAATCCATCTTTACAAGCCCAAGCTGTTCTACAGGTTCCATTGAAAACTGGGTTACCTGTCCGTCACCAATCTTTCTGACAGGGACAGTATCTGTCAAAGGCATGGGTGTTATGACAACACCTGCTGCATGCTGGGAGCAATGCCTTGCAATTCCCTCGATCTTGGAAGCACTTTCAAGCAACTTTTTTACCTGGGTATCGGCAGCGGCAAGTTCCTTAAGTTCCGGGCTTGTTTCAAGAGCTTCGGGAATAGAGCTGGCTCCAGGTGGTACAAGTTTGGCAACTCTGTCAACCTCGGGATAAAGCATAGCCAGAGCCCTTCCAACATCCTTTATCGCCGCCTTGCTTTTCATCCTGTCAAAGGTAATTATCTGTGAGACTTTATCCTCTCCGTATTCGTCAACAATGTATCTGAGCAGCTCATCCCTTCCCTTATCAGAAACATCAGTATCAATATCGGGCATGCTTATTCTTTCAGGATTCAAAAAACGTTCGAAGAGGAGATCATATTTCAGTGGATCGAGTTCAGTAATGTTTATGCTGTAAGCTACCAGTGAACCTGCAGCAGACCCTCTCCCCGGCCCAACAGGGATACCCCTTTCCTTTGCTGCTTTAATGATATTGGAAACTATAATAAAATATCCGGAGAATCCCATATCCTTTATAATGTCAAGTTCGTATTCCAGGCGCCTGGAATATTCTTCGGGAATTGAGGAGGTGTTTAACCTGTTTCCCAGACCGACCCTTGCATCTTTTTCAAGTTTACTATCCAGAGTCTCACCTTCAGGCAAACAGATCTCGGGAAGCTTATATTCTCTTTCTCCAAGGGAAAGTTTCACGTTGCATCTTTCTGCAATTGCCACTGTGTTCTCAAGCGCATCCGGTACATCCTGACCAAAGATATTCCACATTTCTTCCGATGATCTCATATAGAAATCATTGGACTTGAAGGACATGCGATCTGGCTGGTTTATTGTGGAATTAGTCTGAACACAAAGGAGTATCTCATGCCAGTCGTAATCTTCCGGGTTCAGATAGTGAACGTCATTGGTGGCGATCAATCCAAAATCGTTCTCCCGGGCCATCTTTATAAGCTTCTTGTTCACAAGAGCCTGCTCAGGTATGGAGTTATACATAAGCTCGAGGAAAAAATTGTCTCTTCCGAGAATATCCCTGTATAGACAGGCTCTCTCGAGAGCTGATCTATCGTCCTTCTGCATAATAAGAGAAGGTATCTCTCCTGCCAGACAGGCTGAAGAACCAATTAGGCCTTCGGAATATGCAGACAGCAACTCATGATCTATTCTCGGCTTGTAGTAGAAACCTTCTGTGTTGGCTATGGAGACCAGCTTAACCAGGTTTCGATAACCTGTCTGGTTCTCTGCCAGTAATAGAAGATGGAAATTTCTGCTGTTTTTATCCTTCAAAGTGTGTCCTTCAGGCTGAACGTAAACCTCACATCCTATAATTGGTTTTACTCCAGCATTTAAACACTCCCTGTAAAATTCCACAGTACCGTACATTGCGCCATGATCAGACATGGCAACTGCTGGCATGCCAAATTCTTTTGCCTTTGCAGCGAGTTCGCCGCACCTTGTCGATCCATCAAGCAGACTGTATTCAGTATGAACATGGAGATGTACAAAATTTTTTCCCATTGCCCTGATCATTCCCCGTTCTCGTTTTGTTCTGTTACTTCCGTTTCAGGCATATCCTGATCCTTTACAAAGAGAACCTCTCCGTTGGTTATTTTAATAACATCTGAGAGAACTCCTGCAAAACCTTTATCTCTGGATATTTTCTCTTCAGTTGAAGGCTTTTTATTCACTATTGAAGCTTCGCTGTCCTGGTCTGAACCTCCTGAATTTTTCACGCCCTTATCCTGATCGCTGAATAAAGATTCCTGTGAAGAAGCCGGTAACCCTGAATCAACAAAAACACCTGAAACAGCATCTTCTTCACCACCTGAGGAAGGAAAGGACGCTTCTTTGTCCTGATAACGCACGACCAGAGAAAAACAGACTTTAAAAATACTTTCAATGGTCTCCTGTAATGTATAGGCATTGCCTGGAGAAGACATTATGGCATAACAACTCTTCTGATTACTGCCAAACTCTATAACGATAGCTTCTCCTTCAATATAAATGCTTGAACTGAGCAGACATGCATATATATTTATGCTGCTTTCCGCAAGTGACTCCATAAGTAGACTGAAATCTACGTCCGCCACTGCAGATGCTCCAGTTTCAGAAGGATATTCAGCTATTTTGACACCGGGATTTTCGGGTTCCGGGAATTTTTCAGGATCTTCTGACTTTTGGCCTTCCAAAGCAGCTTGAGAAGAACTCCTTTCCAGATTTTTAGTGGAGTCAGAGTTATTTGTAGAGAAAGAGATGTCTTTTTTATTTTCTGGCTGTTCGACAGCAACATCAATCTGTTTTGGAGCATCCTCGGCAATTTCGGCCTCATCCCTTCTTTTGAGGGCAAGGGCGAGTTTTGAAAAAACCAGGCCGGCCAGTACATCTGATCTCATTCCGTTTCTGGCAGACTGTATAGTTTCCATGCAGAAATCCATCAGTTCAAGAAGACCCTTTTCATTCCAGTATTCTTTTTCAGAACTGACAAAGGCTATTTCCTCTTCAGTAAGATCAATACTTTCAAGCGTTCTTTCACCCCACCTGGCAGCTATCCAGAAATTTCTTGACAAGAGATAAAGATACTCAAGGACCCTTGAAGGGGACGCCCCCCCTGACAATATATCCTCGATCACAGACAGAGCCGAAGTTTCATCTTTTCTACAGGTCTTTATCAGTCGCTCCATATCCGCATAACTGCCTCCAGAGAGAACAAGTGATATTGTTTCTGATCTTATATCTCCCTCTGAAGCAGACATGGCCTGTTCCAGAATGGACAGAGCATCCCTGAGAGACCCGTCAGATTGTCTTGCTATTTCAAAACATGCTTCTCTGTCTATTTTCCGCCCTTCTCTGTCACTTATAACAGGAAGATATCCGGATATTCCCTTTTCGCTGATTCTGTGAAAAGCTACGTGCTGGCATCGTGACCTTATTGTTACCGGAACTTTGTGAGGTTCTGTAGTAGCAAGGACAAAGATCACGTAACCAGGTGGCTCCTCGATTGTCTTCAGTAGTGCATTAAAAGCTGAAATGGAAAGCATGTGCACTTCATCGATAATGTATATTTTATATCTGGAGGAAAAAGGTGAAAGGTTGACATGGGATTTCAGCTCCCTGACCTCATCTACACCGTTGTTGGAAGCTCCGTCAATTTCTATCACGTCCAGGCTTTCTCCCGATGTTATAGAAACACAGGAGGAACATCTGCCGCATGGTTCACCATCACTGGCAGGATCAAGGCAATTGACCGCCTTGGCAAGTATTCGGGCAATAGTCGTCTTACCTGACCCTCTTGGTCCTGAAAAAAGGTAAGCGTGAGAAACATTTTTTCGTAAAACAGATCCTTTCAGTAATTTGACGGCCCCTTCCTGACCGACTACTTCCTGAAAATTATCTGGCCTGTACCTTCGATATAGTGAAATGTACATCAAAAGATCCTCCTGTTCATAGACCTTTGGCAAGTAAGTTAAAATAACATCTGACACAAGAATAGTATCAGTTTTTAGAGGGTATCTCCAAGGGCTGTCAATTTTTTTCTATTTGAGAAAATCAGTTACCGGATGCAGTTTTTTTGCTGCAAGAAGTGCCTTAACGATATTATCCCTTGTCGTAATCAATGGAGTAAAATTTTCAGGAAGAGGTTCTGCAAGTATTAGTGTATTGCCAACGAATAGTTCCTGTCCATTACCGTTAGCTGTATCCATTACTTTTACTTCGTATGGAAGGCTCTCGAGCTGAAGTGAAGATCTTAATTGTGACGCCGCTTTATCAAGGACTTCTTCAGTTAAAGGATCTGATGGCGCACTGCATATCTCTTGAGTGTCAAGGAAAAGGACTCTCAAACCATCTTCCTTTTGAGTGATTGTAGGATTCAGTACATTAAGAGCTTTTTTTCGTTCCAGATCCCAGTTTTCCTGCCGAATATGGGAAATAATATATTCTATCCTGTCTTCCACATAGGGATGATCCATATATATCCCTGGATCTACCCAGGGATGTTTCAT
>CAZFJG010000010.1:0-32441 GCA_964519285.1 uncultured Synergistales bacterium
GCTGCATCTGAGCTTCGCGTGCTATCTCGATATCTGAGTACATCTGCCTTCCTCCTGTTACTCATCGCGTAACGATGTGTTATATTAAGTTACATTATTAAGATTATATCTCCTGAGGTATGATGTCAACAAGCAGAAGGACGTATACTGAATGCAGTATACGTCCTTCTGCTTTGATATGCCTATCATCCTTATCAATTATTCTATTTTACCCTTGATAGCAACTCCACAAGAAATTTATAGACCCTGTTTACCGAGGATATGCTGATATTTTCCCTCGGGGTATGGACGTTAAAGGTGTCAGGTCCAAGGGAGACCATGTCCAGACCAGATTTCTTTGCTCCGATTATGCCGCACTCAAGCCCCGCATGGATAGCTGTTACTTTCGGGGGATTGCCATACAACTCTTTCCATGTCTCTGCCATGAGGTCCCGAATATAGGAATCGCTCTTGAACTCCCATTCAGGATAATCTGATATTACTTCGATCTCCGCTCCAACCAGTGCAGCCAGTCTTTCAACACGCTTAAGTATCTCCTGTCTGAGGCTTCCAACTGAACTACGGATCAGGCAGGATAGGGAGATCACGCCATCCTTTTCTGACAAAACACCAGGATTGATAGAACTCTCCACGAGTCCCGGGATATCCTCGCTCATTGTCTGAACTCCTGCAGGTATAAGGCGAAGAAGATCTGTAAGGGCTTCAGAGGATTTCCTGTCAAGAACCTTATCTGTTTTTTCTATAGGTTCTGCTTTTATTATGAGGTCAGGATCGGCGACTCTATATTCCCTTTTGATAGACTGGCTAAATTCTTCTATAAGACTGATAAAGTCTTCGGTGATTTTCCCTGGAATATTTACAATTACGGAGGCAGAAGAGGGTATTGCATTCATCTTGTCACCGCCAGAAAGGGAAACTGTTTCAAGATCTGTCTTTTCCGAAAGGAATTCCTGGAGACGTCCCATTATCATTATCGCGTTAGCCCTGTTCTTGTCGATCTCGGCTCCGGAATGACCTCCAAGCAGATCATCCACATCTATCCTGTAAGTTTTGTCAAAACTGGTATCTGTTCTTGATACAGGAAGCTTTATATCAAGGTGGGTCCCTCCTGCACATGCCCCGAGAAAAACTCCCTCTTCCTCGCTGTCAAGATTGATCAGGATGTCTCCCTCAAGGCTTTCCGGGTTCAGCAGTGAGGCTCCCACAAGGCCTGTTTCCTCAGATACTGTAAAAAGACCCGTTAACCCGGGATGGGATACTTCCTCAGATCCAAGAATGGCCATTGTCATTGCCACTCCTATTCCGTTATCAGCACCAAGGGTTGTTCCGTCGGTTTTTACCATATCTCCATCAACAGCTACAGGGATCGGATCTTTAGAAAAATCGAATTCCAGTTCCGGATCCTTTGAACAAACCATGTCAATATGACTTTGCAATATAACTGCTGGGGCACTTTCATAACCCGGTGTTGCCGGTTTCTTTATAATGACGTTGAGGCATGGCTCCTGAACTACCTCAAACCCCTTATCTTCTGCAAAGTCTACAAGATAGTCACTTATCTGTCTTTCGTTACCTGAACAACGGGGAATTCTGGTTAGATCATTGAAATAACTGAATACTTCTGAAGGCTTGAGGCCAGATAAAAGGTTCTTCATATTATTTAACCCTCTTCCATTATATTATTTAAAAAATAGAACAAAATTCTTTAATGTAGTCTAATCTTCTATTCTATTCTATATATATTATAAGGGATAAAATCTGTAAGGGGTAAATCTTTTCCATTTACAGCATAATTGACATATCTGGGATCAAAGATCTATACTATTATATGGTCGACGGTCGACAGAATCCTGCCGACTTTTATCGTAAAGACCATATTTTCCCAATATATTTCAGTTGCAATGCAAGAAAGCAAAATTTATTTAAAGGAGTGGGAATAATGTCAAACCAGGGAGCACTATCAGACCTGACGGTTCTAGACCTTACGAGGGTCCTGGCAGGACCCTTCTGCACGATGATGCTTGCGGACATGGGAGCCAATGTCATAAAGATCGAGCAGGCCGGCAAGGGCGATGACACGAGAGGCATGGGGCCTTTTCAGAATGGTGAAAGTGCCTATTACATGAATCTCAACAGGAACAAAAAGGGCATGACCCTTAATCTCAAGGATCCCAGAGGAAAAGAAATTTTCCTTGAAATGGTCAAAAAAGCCGATATCGTTACCGAGAACTTCAGGCCCGGAACTATGGAAAAACTTGGTATCGGATACGAAGACCTTAAAAAGGTAAATCCCAAAATAATATATGCATGCATTTCCGGATTCGGACACACCGGCCCATATAAAATGCGACCTGGTTACGACATCATCGCCCAGGCAATGAGTGGACTTATGAGTACCACAGGCTGGCCAGGTGGCGAACCCACAAGGACCGGCACTGCTATGGGAGATGTCCTTGCAGGGCTCTCCTCCGCTATTGGTATCCTCTCGGCTGTAAATTCCAGAAGGATAACCGGTGAAGGACAGAAAGTGGATGTAGCCCTCGTCGATTCTGCCGTTGCCAGTCTTGAGATAATAAACATGATCTACCTCGTTGAAGGACGTGTTCCTCAAAGGATAGGGAACAGGTACGAATCAACATATCCCTACGACTCATTCAAAGCCTCCGATGGAAGTCTCGTTATAGGCGCGGGAAACGACAAACTCTGGCAGAATATGTGTAAGGTTATGGGAAAACCCGAGCTTGCTGAAACAGAAAAGTATCTACACGTTCCTGACAGGGTACAGAGACATGAGGAACTGAAACCAATAATTGAAGAATGGACCACCAAACACACAGTTGACGACATCCTCGAAATGCTCACCGATGCAGGAGTTCCCTGCGCACCGATAATGACTATCGACAGAATTGTTAAAGACCCTCATATTGCTGGAGACAGGAAGATGTTTGTAAAGACAGACCATCCAGTTGCCGGAGAACTTACGGTAACCGGAAGCCATATCAAGCTCTCAGAGACCCCCTCTTCAGTCAGGACACCCTCTCCTCTGCTGGGAGAACACAATGAAAAGATTCTTGAAGATTATCTTGGATTCGACAGATCTAAAGTAGAAGAGCTTAAAAAAGACGGTGTTCTTTGATGAAAGACATAAAATTTCCCGAAACCGCAGTTATAAGAGAGGTATGTCCAAGGGACGGATTCCAGAATGTAAAGAAATTTATACCCACCGAAGACAAGGTAAAGTTCATAGATGAGCTTGCATCGACGGGAGTCAGCATAATGGAAGTTACCTCCTTTGTTAGCCCGAAGGCCATTCCCCAGCTTGCAGATGCAGCTGAAGTAATGGCAGAATTCAACAAAAAATGGAATGGCAAGGTAGAATCAGTAGCTCTTGTTCCCAACCTTAGAGGAGCAGAGAACGCTCTCAAGGCAGAACCTGACTGGCTGAACTTTGTTTTCTCCGCAAGTGAGGCCCACAACATGGCCAACACCAGAAGGACAGTAGAACAATCTCTCGAAGAACTTAAAAAAGTTGAAGAAATACGTGGAAATACGAAACTTTGTGTTTCCATAGCCACCGCCTTCGAATGCCCCTTTGACGGAGCTGTTGAACCTGAAAAGGTTCTCAAAGTACTTGAAGCAGTCTTCGAAACAGGAGCTGACGGAGTTACCCTTGCGGATACTATAGGAACTGCGGATCCATCCGAAGTTGACCGAACTCTCTCAAAGGTAAGAGATATTTATTCTGATTATCCATTTTTCCTTCACCTTCACGATACCCACGGGATGGCTCTTGTAAACATGATGGCAGCAATGCGGCTTGGCTTTAACTCCTTTGACTCTGCAACGGGAGGTCTGGGTGGATGCCCCTTCGCTCCCGGAGCTGCCGGAAATGCCGCCACCGAGGATGTTGTCAACTTCCTCGAAAGGATCGGAGTTAAAACCGGAATTGATCTCCTGAAAACCGTGAAAATTGCACGGGAAATGGAGACCTACGGGCTTAAGATAATGAGCCACCTGGCCTCCAGCAGTATTGGAAGAGAAGAAAAGGAAACTTGCAGTCAGGGTTAACTGATCCCTGAATCCCGGATGGACGATAAAAGCCAGGAGCCCGAACAGAGTAACTTCGGACACCTGGCTTTTTTTAATGCACGATCAGTTTTTCAGAACTTTAGCGTCTTTCCTCTATAGTCACCTTGTCTCCGTCTGAAAGAGAATCTCCACCTGAAAGAATGACAAGATCCCCTTCTTCCAGTCCTTTTCTTACCTCCAGATCCTGACCAGTCTCTATGCCAGGTTCAATATTGATCCTTTTCACAACATTACCCGAAACAGTAAGAACATAGTTGCCATTATCACTTTCCATTACTGCTTCCCGGGGAATAACGCAAGCGTCACTGACCTCTTTTTCAACAATAAAGACCTCGGCAAACATTCCCGGCTTTAATAATCCATTCGGATTTTCAAGGATAACTTTAACTGTACTGGTTCTCGTGCTTGAATCCACAACAGGAGAAATGGAATTTATCTTTCCATCAAAGATCCTGCCAGGGAAACTGTCTACTCTTACTTCAGCCTTCATTCCCTCCCTGAAGTTCACGGCCCTTTCCTGAGGAGCCTTAATGACAGCTTCCAGCATATCCACACGGGCTACGTGCATGACCGCCGTTGATGGAGAAACCATGGTTCCATTTGAATGTGAATAATCGTTAACTACCTTTCCGTTTAGAGGACTTTCCAGAAAATACTCGGAAAGCAGAACCTGTTGTCTATTAAGTTCAGACCTGTTCTGTTGGATAGTCGCATTATTCAGGTTAACCTGGGCCCTCGCCTGTGCAAAGGCTGTTTCCTTAAGGTCAAGCTGCTGAGTGGTGGCAAAACCCTCTTTTACAAGACGGCGGTACCTGTCTCTCTCCTTAAGAGCATTATCGTAGTTGGCCTTTGCGCTTTCCAGGCTGGCTCTGGATACTGATATCTGGGCTTTTATTGAAGTTATCTGGGCATCTATATCCCTGTGGTCAAGCTCAACAAGGAGCTGGCCCTTCTCAACCAGGTCTCCTTCCTTTACCTTTATCTCCGCTATCCTCGCACTAACCTTCGGGTAGATCACAACTTCCTCGAGAGGGTCCAGGGAACTGCTCTCCTGATATCCTTTCCTGAAAATATCTCTTTTTGATACCTCTATTACCTCAACTCTCGGTATGGTGGGAGTCTTGTTGGCCTGTTGCTGTTCAATCTCTTCTGCCTGTTTTTCCCTGACGGGACCAAAATAGTAAAAACCAGCAGCTGCTGCAATCAAAATAATAATTATAATTAAAGCTTTCTTCATTCTGTTTTATTCCTCCCTACCCTCTTCAGTATCCAGTAGCCAGCTGACCAGTCTTCCTTCTGCCTTTCGAAGTTCCGCAGCTTTCAGTTCGTAGTTCATCACGGCAGAAGCCCACGAGAGTCTGGCCTGAGTAAGGCTGCGTCTCGCATCCAGCACATCGAGCTGAATTCCAACACCTTCCCTTACCCCTACTTCAGCCAGCCGCAAGGACTCCCTGGCAAGTTCCAGGTTCTTTATGCTTTCCATTACGTTGTTTTCAGCCGTATCAAGCTCGAGAATTATCGTCTTTATCTCAGACCTCAAATCATCAGCTTTTTTTTCAACAGATCGTTCCGACTGACGAAGAGTGGCTTTCTCCTGTTCAACCTTTCCCTTCGTTATTCCGCTGTCGAAAAGCGGGAAATCTGCCCTGACCTTTACTGACCAGGTATCATCACCACCACTGTCGCCTGTTATACCTGTGGCAGGATCATCGAACTGCCAGGAAGCGGACATGCTCACAGAAGGACGGAGGTCACTTCTCGCAATGTCAATATTCTTTTCCTGCATTTTTACCTTCTGTCTCAATATCTCTAGTTCGGGACTGTTTTCAAGGGCATAACCGACAGAATCCCGGCTTTGGACATCCACAGGAACATACTCAAGCAATCCATCTGCTGAGGGCTTCCGGTCTTCGGGAAACCTCAGGAGCCTTGCGAGCTCTACTCTTGCTGATTCCAGCTCATTCTGGGCTTTGACAAGTTCCTTACGGCTGGTCACAAGAAGTTGCTCAGCCCTGGTTACCTCGAGATCGGTGGCAAGCCCGACTTCCCTTCTCTTCCTTGTCTCAAGGGCATAATTTTCAGCATATGCAAGGGCTTCTTCGGCAGTTTTGACATTCTCCTCTCCAAGCAGAACTGAATAGAATCCCGCGTAAACCTGGTAGGCTACCTGCTGCTCCACAGAAGAAAGACTGTTCAGTGCCACAAGGGTATTGTAGTCAGCCTGTGCCCTGTAAGCTCTGAGTCTGCCTCCTGCATATATTGTCTGGTTAAGGGTAAGATCCGCTCCATAAAGTTCCGTATCCTGCCTGACCGGCGTCTCTTCCCTTGCTGTTGCTTCTGCACCTGCAGAAAGTGAGGGATAGAAGGATCCTTCGGCTACCTTGACAAGACCTTCCGCCTTTATTAGTTCTTCCCTGGCAGAGAGAACGTCATGATTTCGTTCCATAGCCATTTTGACAGCCTCGGAAAGAGTAATGGCCTTTGCTCCAGATGAGGGAATAACCAAAACGGAAACAACTGCTACAGCCAGTAGTAAAATTTTTCCTGGTCTCATATTCTGCCTCCCGGATTATCAGTTTCAGGTTCCATATCGTCCAGCTCGGCTTCGTAATCCTCGAGTTCTTCCTCACTTGAAGAGAACCTCGAAGCAAAAGATTTTACCTTTTCGGAAATATCATCTATAACGAGATACATTACAGGTATTATCAAAAGGGTCAACAGGGTAGAAGTCAACATTCCTCCAATGACAGAGATAGCCATGGGCTGTCTTATTTCGGCACCTTCGCTCAAGCCCAGGGCTATAGGAACCTGGCTTATAGTAGTAGAAAAAGCTGTCATAAGGATAGGCCTGAGTCTAAGAGGACCTGCTCTCAGTATAGAGTTCATCTTATCAACTCCAGCTGCTCTCTGCTGGTTTGTAAAGTCGACAAGAAGGATCGCATTATTTACCACTATTCCCACAAGGAGAATGATCCCCATCAAACTCATGACGTCAATTTCCATACCTGTCAGCCAAAGCATTCCAAAAACTCCCACGGACATCAGGGGAAGGGAGAACATTACCGTAAGAGGATGAAGGAAGGATTCGAACTGAACTGCCATAACCATGTAAACAAGGATAATTGCAGTAATAATGGCATTTATAAGGTATCCGAAATTTTCCTGCATTGCCTCAGACCTTCCGGTAACAGTAGCCCTTACAGAACCGTCTGCAGGTTTATTTTTTTCGAAAGCCTGTCTTACAAGTCTCATGGCTTCTCCCATTGAAATATCAACATTAGTTGCAGATATGGTTAAAGAACGTTGCCGGTTATACCTCATGATAACGTTTGGCCCTGTTCCCTCTTCAACTTTAACGATCCCCGGAACCCTTCGGATCTCTCCGTTACCTGTCCTTATTGCAATATTCTCTACGTCGGAGGCTTCAGCCCTTGAACTCCCAATTGCGCGGAGTCTTATATCGTAACGAAATCCTCCATCCTTGAAAACTCCGGCTTTAACCCCTCCGAAATAGGCCTGGATCTCCTCTGAAAGCTCTCTGATATTAACGTTGAGATCGTCTGCAACAGAACGGTTTATACCTATATTGAGACGCGGCTTGGTAAGCCTGACGTCAGTAGTTATATCAGCAAGGTTCGGATTTTCCTCGAGGTCCTGCTTCATGAGATCAGCTACTGCAGCAAGTTTTTCGACGTCAGAACCCAGGAGTGTAAGGGTAGCACCCGCTCCTCCCCTCGTCTCCAGGTTGATCTCGGCATCCCTGAAAACGGAGAGTTCCCTTCTTAGCTCTTTCATTATCTCGAACATGTCTTTTCTCTTGTCTCTATCTACAAGGTGAACATCTATCTCTCCTGCATTTATCTCCTGACCTACGCCTGTCCCTATAGTAGCAAAGGTGTAGTCCACAGAAGAATGCTCGCGAATCATCTCACCTATCTGCTGAATCCTTCGGTCACTTTCTTCAATAGAAACACCCAGGGGCAATTCCACAGAAGCAGAAAACTCACCGTTATCCTCCGTCGGGAAAAATCCCGTACCAAGTTGCCTGGCAATAAAAATTCCACCAGCAAATAGTGCAATGGCAAAAAGGACAACAATTAATCTGTGCCTTACGGAAAAATTAAGGGCAGAAGCATAAGCTCTTTCAACGGCACCGAAACCTCTATCAATGATCTGACCGATCCTGCCTGGCTTGTCATGCTGAAGCACTCTGGAGCACAGGAAAGGAGTCAGTGTCAGTGACAGGGCCAGAGATATTACTATTGTTGTAACCACTGTCAAACCAAAGGCAAAAAAGAATCTGCCTATTATTCCCTGCATAGTCGCTACTGGGCCGAAAACGGCAACAGTTGTCATAGAACCGGCAAGGACTGCAAAACCGACCTCTGCTGTGCCTGTTGATGCAGCTTTTAGAGGGCGCTCTCCCTGTTCCTGATGTCTATGGACGTTTTCAAGAACAACAGTAGTTGCATCAACGACCATTCCAACTGCCAGGGAGAGTCCCATAAGGCTCATGTTATTAAGGGTCACTCCTGCAAAATTAAGTACTATAAGGCTTCCAAGCAGACATGCAGGAATGGAAATTACTGTCACAAAAGTTGCCCTGATGGTTTTAAGGAAGAGGAGCATTACGAGGGAACAGAGTGCTACTCCTAACAGAATATCCTTTCCCACTCCCTGCATTGACTTGTTGACGAAGTCGGCTGAATTTGAAAGTATCTTCAGCTCGACACCCCGGGGTGCCATTCTCTGGAGTTCTTTAACTTTTTCGGCTACCTCCTCGCCCAGAGCGACCTCGTTTACACCTCTCTGTTTTCTCACCTGCAGAAGGATAAGAGGCTCTCCATTGTAGGTAGCTATACTTCGAAGGTCCTCAAAACCGTCCTGGACCTCTGCCACATCACGAAGACGCACTATGGCTCCGTTTTTCACTGCTACCGGCACAGTACCGAGAGCTTTCACTGTATCATATTCACCCTCAAGACGTATGGACAGTTCCTGCCGTTCTGTCTCTATCCTTCCACCCGGAAGTTCAACATGCTTGTTTGATATGGAACTCCGAATATCACTAACCGTAAGACCTCTTGATTCCATTTTTGACGGTTCCAGCCATACTCTTATCTCTCTTTCCCTTAGCCCTGAAGTATCAACATTTCCTACACCGCTGACTGTCTGGATCTGAAGTTTTGCGACCTTGTCCGCAAAGTTTGACTTTACAGTGTAAGGGGCATCTCCTGTCACACCTATTGTTACCACCGGCATATCAGCAATGGAAAATTTCTGAACTATAGGAGATTCAGCCTCTTCAGGAAGATTTGAAGCCGCAAGATTTACTTTGTCTCTGACATCAGCTGCCGCTACATCGATATCCTTGTCCAGTTCAAACTCTACTGTTATGACCGATCTGCTCTCGTAGCTTCTCGAATTTATGTTCTTGATACCGGATATAGTATTGAGCTGTTCTTCAATAACATCAGTTACATCGTTATCCATAACAACAGGACTGGCTCCTATCATCGTCGTGATTACACCGATAATGGGAAAATCCACATCTGGGATCCTCTGCATTCCCATTCTGGAAAGGGTCGTTAAGCCAAAAAATATTAGTGCGATAAGAGCGATAAGAACAGTTACCGGGCGTCTTAATGCTGTATCGGTTAACTTCATCTAAAATCCTCCCCTGTGGTCAAAAGACCCTTGCTAAAAAGGGAAAAAACTATCTCTGTCATTTCTTCAGGAGAATCATCTATGATTCCGTAGGTCCAGTCCCTGGAGGTGCCCATAAGAATAGAACTTAATATTGAGGAAAGGGCTGCAGGATTCATCTTCCTGAACTTTCCCTCTGACATTCCTTTTTGGAAAAGGTCAGAGGTTGCCTTTCTTATGGAGTTCAAGGGATGAATCTCCTCGGAAAAACGCTCTCTGAGTTTTGGCTCCTCATGGAAAGCCTGCATAAAGGCCAGCACCATGAATGATTTTTCCTTCCTGAAATACAACTCTTCCTTTATGACCTGCTTAAGCGCTTCCGTAGGATCTTTATACTCATCAATATTTTCCTTTATCCTGTTTTCAGCTTCGGTCATAAGCCTGGTCATAACAAGCCATACCAGCTCTTTCTTGTCCCTAAAATAATTGTACAGGGTACCCTTTGAGACTCCAGCCTTTTCGGCAACTCTTTCCATTGTAAGACCATTCCAGCCTTTTTCTTCAATAATTTCCGAAGTGGCCTCAAAAATGGAGTCTTTCATCAACTCTTCGACAATTTCCCTTTTTTTTCTGGTTAACTTTGCCATGGCACCTTCCCCGGGGATACGTAAACACCCTTTTACTAACTGATTGACCCATTGGTCATTTTTACGACCATTAATTCTATTCTCTGTTGTTTTTATTTGCAACAAGAAATTATAAAATCTCTCAGGAAAAGGAGTTTCCCTCTTTTTTTAGAGAAGGAAAAGGCTGACATTATACTTTTTTTATAAACTTTATTTCCCGGCGATTATTATATAGAATTTACGGGTTCTTTAAACAGTAAACGTACTTCCGTACTCTGTTGCTGTACTTTTTCAGATCAATTCTTGAGAAGAAAGGTGAAAAAAATGCTCACAGATATTCTTGCAGCACTTGCAGTAGTAGTGAACGGCATACCCCAGGGACTCCTTGCCCTGACCTTCGGGTTCGCCGCACTTCCAACGGCTATTGCCTTCATAATCGGAATAGCCGGATCCCTGGCCTTTAACTCGGTGGCCACAATATCATTCCAGGCCGAAACCATAACCCTTGCCGGCACAATGGGAAACAACATAAGGGAGAGGTTGAGCCTGGTCTTCTGGGGAGCAGTGTTTCTCCTTGTACCATCTATTCTCGGCCTTAACGAGAGGATAGTAGCCTTCATCGGTCCGACAATAGTAACGTCAATGATGGCAGGTGTAGGTATCATGCTGGCCTACGTATCTATAGAGATGCTTAGCTCCGAGAAATGGTCTGGAACTGTCTCGATGATCACAGGCCTTATAGTCTGGTTCATTACACAGGATCTGGCCTACACCATTATTATTTCCGTTCTTATCTCCACACTTTTTTACAATTACCTGAAAAGATCCGGAAAGGTAAAACTGGAAGATCCTCGTATTGACCTTTCCAATGAAAAATTTCACCTTGGTAACATCGAGTGGAAATTCTGGGAAAACAGCCGTATTCTCTTTGGAGCACTCGCCCTTGCATGCCTCAACATCGGAGCCAACATCAGTTTCGGTAAAATTACCGGAAGTATTGCCGGAGCCGAGACCAACATCGACCACCTGGCCATATACTCAAGCCTTGCCGACATAGGATCGAGTCTTTTCGGTGGAGCCCCTGTGGAAGCCATCATTTCCGGAACCGCAACTGCTCCTCATCCTCTTCTTGCATCTGTCCTCATGATGGGCATAATGGCTGCTATCCTGCTTCTGAAGCTACTTCCGACAATAGGAAAATACGTTCACCGTTCATCCATTGCCGGTTTCCTTTTCATTCTCGGAACTTTTGTTACCTTCTCCAGCAATATCCAGGGAGCCATCGCTTCTGCTCCAGAGTTCGCAGGTCCCTTCGGTTTCTCACCCTGGGGAATGGTAATCGGAGCCACTGTTCTTGTTTCGGCAAGATGGAACCCCTTCTTCGGACTTCTGGCGGGGCTAGGAATTAAACTGGTATTCGGGCTGTGATAGTCATGAATAATTACTACGAACTCGAGTTAGCCGGACTTAAAAGAAAGCTGAAAAAGATCAGGATCAGCGAAGATCTTACAATTGCCTCCTTTGTAATGCTGGGAGATACAGAACTTGTTGAGAAAACGGCAGAGGAACTCTACAGAAAAATTCCTGAGGATGTTGAGTTTCTCGTATGCCCGGAGGCAAAGGGCATACCTCTGACCCATGTCATCGCTAATAAACTTGGGCTGAATTACGTAATAATAAGGAAATCCGTAAAAGGGTACATGGAAGATCCTCTCATTGAAAAAGTTCAATCAATAACTACGAGAGAACCTCAGATAATCGTTCTGGACGGCCTGGATGTAAAAAAACTGAAAGGGAAGAAGGTCTGCATCATAGATGATGTGGTCTCCACTGGCGAATCCCTTAAGGCTGTTGAAAGGCTTCTTTCAAAGGCAGGATGCACAGTAAGGGCAAAAGCTGCTGTACTTCTTGAAGACGCTGGTTACCAGGAAGATGATCTCATATATCTCGGGAAACTTCCTGTTTTCAGGAACGATGACCAGTAAAAGGACATTGGATGAAAGCAGGAGACTATTTTTCGTCTCCTGCTTTACTGAACTCTTTAAACAAGGTTGAATTCCTGTGCAACAGCCCTGATCCCTGATCTTACCCTGTCAGTTTTGACGGGTGCGGAGATACTGTGCCGGGAATAAAGGATATCCCCGGAATATCCTGAATACCTTCCAAGAACATCTGCAAATCTTTCCCCGGCACATCTGTTCTTTCCAAGGAAATATCCGACAGCTGAGACAAGGGATAGATCATCCTTTTTCACCGAAACATTTCCTTCGGAAGTAACATACTTCTGAAATGCCAAACCCGTTACAGGAAATTCCACGCTTTTTTTGGGGGAATGAGCAACAAGACTGGTTCCTTTCTCCTGTGAAAAGGCCGAGCAGCAGGAAACTTCTACCCTTTTCTTTCTCGCAGTTTCTACTGCAACAGAGTTTAGAACCCTTGCCCCCAATCTGGATAGTTCCAACATCTCATCGTATGATATATATTCGAGTTTTTTTGCCCTTGGCTCTAACTGAGGATCACATGTAAAAATACCTTCCACGTCACTGTAGATAAAACATGGAGCACTTAGAACTGAAGCAATGGCTACTGCAGTAGTATCCGAACCTCCTCTTCCGAGAGTTGTAATATCACCGTTTTGTGCAATACCCTGAAAACCTGTTACAACAAGGACCCTGTTATGCTGCAATTCTCTCTTCATCCTGGAAACATCAATATCTATAATTCCTGCATTTGCGTAATTGCCGTCTGTAAGGATCCCAAGCTGGAAGGAGTTAAGGGATTTTGCTTTTATGCCCCTGGTTTCAAGGGCCATTACCAGAAGAGCAGCAGAAATCTGTTCTCCGCTGGAAAGGAGCATATCCATTTCACGATCGTTCCTTTTACCAGATACTGAACACCCCATACGGGCAAGGTCATCTGTAGTATCTCCCATTGCGGAGACAACAACAACCGAGCTTTTGTCCTTTCCAATTCTCAGGTCGATCATTTTCGCGACTTTGATGATTTTTTCCGGAGTCGCAAGGGAGGATCCTCCATATTTCTGAACTATCATGATTTAAATTCCCACTTTCGCAAAAGACCTGGAAAAACTTACAAGATCATGCAACATTGCTGATCCTGTCTCCCTTGATCCGGCCCCTGCTCCTGTCATACAGATTCTCCCCAGGGTGTCAGTATCAAGAACTATACCGTTCATCGCTCCAGGCAGGTTATAAAGGGGATGCCCTTCATCGAGCACTTCAGGTCTGACAGAAAAGATCTTTCTTTCGCCATCAAAAATTCCCCTTGCCAGAAGCCTTAACTTTCCGCTGGATCTTTTTGCTCCCTCAAACATTTCTGGTGGAATATCGTCGATACCTGTAATATCTATCTCATCGAGATCAGAGCAGATACCCTCCATCATTACGTTGGAAATTATGAGGGCCTTAAGGGCAGTATCGTAACCCTTTATATCCATCGAAGGATCTGCTTCTGCATATCCCTTCAGCCTTGCCTCTTCCAGTGCCTTATCGAAACTCATTTCGCCCTGCATTTTTTCGAGGATATAATTGCACGTTCCGTTAAGCACTCCCTCAAAGGAATTAACCCTGCTGCCTGACATTCCTCCAAGAAAGGTTGAGAAAAGAGGAGTTCCTGACATTACGGTACCTTCGAAAAAGACCTTTCCCCTGTTCTTTTGAGCGAGATCTGATAGCCTGTTATAGCAGAAGGCGATGGGTGCCTTGTTCGATGTTATCACCGACTTACCCCTCGAAAGGGCATTTTCCATATAGAACAAAGCCTGTTCGTAAGAATCAAGGGACGTAACAGTACATTCAGCCATAACATCATAATCCCCTTTTTCCACCATGTCCCGAGGCGAGTATTGGAAAGGATTTTCATAGCCTGCAACTTGCCATAACTGTTTACCAGGATCTTCCTCAATTCCGGACATAAGGACACCAAGGTCTATTCCTTCCGCATCATAAATGCATCCATGGGTTCGGGTAGCAATGCCTGTTATACTGACCGTTATTCCTGTATTCTGTCTGAGAAAATCCTTTTTCTCGTAAACAAGACGGCAAAAACCCTTACCCACGTTACCAAAACCCATTAACATTACCCTGATCTCCATTCTACACACCTCCGTAATTTTGCACTGCCCTGAATGGTCCATAAAAAAAGGCCAGAACCTGGAAAAGGCCCTGGCCGAAAAAAGCTCGACAGCAACAGCTAACCGTCGACCGATCCCGGAGGGCCGCAAGGTGTTGTTGTCGTAGTTGTAGTCATAGTAAAAGTTGAAGAAATAGCTATTACATAGCAAAAATTACTAAGATTCACCATTGTTCCCTCCTGTCTTCGATTTTGTGTCATATTACGAAACATCTCAAATTAAGCATCATAATAACTCCCGTTCTGGACTTTGTAAAGGACCTGTTTTTACAATAGTATTGAAACCGGAATAAAATTTAATTACCATAATTAAATTATGTAAAAAAAACTGATAAAAAAGATAATATTACCTGCATTTGGTGTTAAAATGTTTTTTTAGAAAAAAAACCAAGACAGGAAGTGGACATCATATCCATGTTGCAAACTAAAGTAAAAAGATCGAAACTGCAGATAATTCTGCTTTGCCTGGGACATTTCATAAACGACATACATCTATCATTCTTGCCAACCTTTATTCCCGGAATAGTCGAAAGACTTGGAATCTCACTCGCCCAGGCAGGACTTCTTAACTCCATTGCAGGCTTTATTAATATGATGGGACAGCCCCTTTTCGGCCACCTTTCCGACAAAACCAACAAACCTGTCTTTATTATTGCAGGCCCCGTTCTTGCATGCTTCGGAGCATCCATGCTCCCTCTTTCTCCAAACTATTCTGTAGCACTTCTTTTCGTTCTTATCTGGAGCATAGGCACAGCAGTCTTTCATCCCCAGGGCAGCGGGGGTATCGGACATCTAAGCAGTGTAGACAAAATATCCTCTTCTCTTGCGTTCTTCGGTCTTGGAGGAATGCTTGCAGGAGCCCTGAGTCCCATATATGCTGTGGGACTTGTAAAGATATTCGGTTTTACCTGGATGCCAGTGGCGGCTATGATCCCGGTGCTGATCTTCGCAGCTGTAACCTACTATTACATCCCGGATATCCAGGACAAATCCATGTTCAAGCCCTCTACCGAGAGCTTTTTTTCCAATTTCCGCAATGTTTTCAGCCAGGTATACCGGATATGGATCGTAGCCTTCTCAAGAGCAGTATCAGGACAGGGTCTCAGATTCTTTCTGCCTCTGGTAATATCATCCAGGGGAGGACAACTTGCAGAGATCGGAACAGTTCTCTTTGTAATAACAATAGGAGCTTCTGTCTCTCCGATAATCTGCGGCAAGGTCGCCGATATCTTCGGAGCGAAAAGGACTCTCGTAGTAATACTTTTTTCGATCCCCTTTCTTCTTGTTCCTGCCTCGCTAACTGAGGGAATTCCTTCCATACTTCTGTTCATGGTGGGTTATGCCCTGCTTACCGCAACAGAACCTATCACTAACGCAATGGCCCAGCAATCGGCCCCCCATGCCAGGGGAATGGCAAGTTCCATCATAATGGGCTTTGCCTTCGGGCTGGGCGGAGTCGTTACGGCCCCTCTTGGAGCCGTAGCGGACTATTTCGGTCTTACCGCGACAATGCTTATTATTGCGGTGATTCCTTCTCTCTCAATTCCTGTAATACTCTCGCGGAAATGGAAATAGAATCTTTCTTTTCAGATTAAAAACAGGCTTTCTATTACCAGAACTAATGGTTTCCCAATCTTTCTGGCTATTTAATCTTCCATGAGATCGTAGTTTAATTAAGATATATTCTTAATGTTCTAACATCAGGAAGGTGAAAAAATATGTCTAAATTTTCGCTTGAAACACTCATGGAATGTGTTTATCCCTTCACAAAGACCAATGACGATGACTCGGTTATTCTGGGATCAACTTTTGGAGAGGATGTTGCATTAGTTCAAATTGGCAACGACATCCTTCTATCTCACGTTGACCCTATAGTTGGAGCCGTATCAGGAATAGGATGGCTTGCAATGCATGTTTCATGCAATGATATTGCCTGCTCGGGTATACCTCCCAAATGGGCACAGATACTTATTCTTGTTCCGAACAAAGAAGATACTGAACTCGTAAAAACTATCATGACAGATGCCGCTAAAGCTGCGGAAGAGATAGGAGTTTCCATAATTGGAGGACATACAGGTTATTCATCTGGTATATCCAGACCTGTTGTTGCCGTAACTGCTATGGCACCTGCAGGAAATCACCGGACAGTAGGAACTAAGGGGGCCCAGACGGGAGATCATGTAATAATAACAGGAGGAGCAGGTATCGAGGGAACAGCTATCCTTGCATCGGACTTTACAGAAGAGGGAAAGTCCCTGGGCCTCACAGATGAAGAGATATCAGAAGGAGCCAGACTGGGCAGAGAGATCAGTATTCTGAAAGAAGCCATGATCCTGGCCAGGCATAACGCAACTTCCATGCACGATGTAACAAGAGGAGGCATAAGGGAAACTTCTCTTGAGATCGCAAAACTTTCAGGTAGAGCTCTTGAAATAGACATTGATCAAATTCCTGCGAGGTCTATAGTTACACGTTTCGCTCAAGCCTTTTCCTTTGACCCACTTGGAATGATATCTTCCGGTTCTATCGTCGCAACAGTACCCGAAAAAAATGTTCCTGAAGTTATCAAGGAACTTCAAATGCAGGATATTCCTGCAAAGGATGCAGGAATTGTCAAAAAAGGTAAAGGAGTTACATTTATTCAAGAGGGAAGGGAAAAAACTTTCGAAAACATCCACTGCGAAGAGGACGAACTCGCAAGAATGTGGTCAATTCACAAGGAAAAAACACGATAATTCGAAAGGCATAGCCGAAACAATATTATGTCAGGCTATGCCTTTTAACTTACTCCGCAAGATCAAAGGCAGTTCCGATATCTTTTTTCCCGGCCTTTTCCAGAACTTTAGCAGCTATAGCAATATCTACAGCCCCTGTACCTATTGGAATACAGAGTATTCTTTTATCTTTTGATATTACACTTTTCTTCGTTCCTGCAGCCAACTCACCCAGGGTGGAATAAATGTCATTCTCCTTTATCCTTCCGGATTCACCGAGTTCTTTCAACGCTCCTCTATGAAGACATTGGGCGACATGATCCACAACAATCATGTCAGCAGAAAGGAGGGCCTTTTCCTCACACTCCTGAAATGATCCCATGGGAAAAAGGATCGTTCCCGGCTTAAACCATGAGCTTTTAAAGAACTTGTCCTTTGCATGTGTAACCGTTACCACTACGTCACTTTCAGCAGCTGCCTCAGGATTGTCACATATATCAATCTTTCCTTTTACATAATCCTTCATATCTCTGGCAAAGGATTCAGCAGCCTGAACAGAAATATCATAAACCCTCAAACTTTCAATATCCGTTACTTCCGATATTGCCATTGTTTGCGTTCTTCCCTGGACTCCTGCTCCGTAAATACCGAGGCTAATGGCTCTTTTGTCTCCGAGAAGGTACTTCAGAGCTACCGCAGTCTGCGCACCTGTTCTCATATTGGTTATATAAGTCCCATCCATAACTGCTGTAAATACTCCGTTATGAGGATTCACGAGAACGATAACAGCACTTACGTAGGGAAGACCTCTGGAGGGATTTTCTGTCCAGCCTCCCGCCCATTTGATACCTGCAGTATCTACCCAACCAACATATGCCGGCATGGAATTTATATCGGCCCTGTACGGTGGGTATGAAGAATTCTCCCCAAGATCAAGGGTTCCTTTTGTCGGGTTGATGACTGTTCCCTCTGCCATCCCTCTATAGGTCCTGTCCACAATATCTACGATATCCTTCATCGTTACAAGATCTTTAACCTGAGAATACGAAAGAAATCTTCCTGGCAATTTTTTTCCTCCACTCATTTAAAAATATTTGCAAGTATAACGAAACCAGGCAAGTTTGATATTAAACCCGCCTGGTTCCTATGGATTAAAATCTATAGCAATTATATCAGTCTATCTGGTATTTTACCTTGAGTTCCTGAAGCTCCCCTGATTCCTTTATTTCTGTAAGGGCTGTATTAACTGCATCAAGGAATTCTGCATCTCCTTTTGGTACTGCAAGAGCAATTCCCTCATCAGGTTCATTTATAAAGTTTCTAACGGCAATCTTCAGTTCACCTTGGAAAGTATCATTATTTCTCAGGAAGGCATTGGCAACTGTAAGATTTATAACACAGAAATCAGCCCTGCCGAGCATTACCTCACGCAAAGCATCATCATTTTTCTGGAATCTTTTGATCTCAGAAGGTGTCCCAAGCTCGGTAATAAAAGTATCCTGTGCTGTCCCTATTTGTACTGTCGCTATCTTTCCTTTGAGATCCTCGATGTTCTTCATACTTTCATCATCTGTTTTTGTGACAAAGGCATTTTCAATATGGAAGTAAACATCTGAAAAGGAGACTTTCTCTTTCCTTTTTTCCGTATTGGTCATTCCAGCTGCAACCATATCTATTTTCCCTGTCATAAGTGCAGGAACAAGTCCATCAAAAGCCATATCCACTATCTCGATCTCCTTGTCCATTTTCTCACCAAGAAGCCTTACAAGGTCCATATCAAAACCTGTGATCTCGTTATTTTCGTTACGGAACTCAAAGGGGGGATAAGTAGCCTCTGTTCCTACCCTTATGACATCCTTTTCCATAACCGTACCTGCAAAAGAAACTGAAACTGTCGCCAAAACTGCTGACACTATGAGCAATGAAACCAAACGTTTGATCATTATTGTACCCTCCTAAGACTCTCATGTTTTCAGAATTAAGCAAAAAAGAATTATACCCAAGTTTATTTGAAATGTCTATAAATAAACTTTTGTTTTTGATATTATCTACAAATATATCTAAAGCAAATAACACAGGAGGTTCCCATCGTGTCAAAAATAACAGTTCTTGGAGCAGGCAATGGCGGACAGGCTCTTGCAGCCCACCTTGCAGCCAAAGGCAACAAAGTGACCCTTTTTGAACATCCCCAATTTAAAAAAAACATTGAATATCTTATCAAGAACCCTACAATCCAACTTAAGGGCTACTTGGAGCTTGATGCTGAACTTAATGCAATAACTATCGATCCAAAGCAGGCTGTGAAAGATGCCGAATTTATATTTTTCGTAGCTCCTTCCTTTGCCCAGAAGGACGTTCTTTCCTTGATTGCGCCCTTTCTTGAAACCGGCCAGGTATTGGTGATATTACCAGGTAACTTCGGATCCCTCGTCTTTTCCAGATGGCTTGAAGAGCAAAAACTTCCAAAAGACATATTAATCGCCGAGACTGACACTATTCCCTATGCATGCCGTATAGTGTCACCCGGTGAAATTGAGATATGGGGAATGAAAGACCACATCTCAATAGCTTCACTTCCGGCATCCCGAACTCCTGAAGTCACAGACAGGCTTGAGAATATCTTTCCCATTCCCCTGAAGTATTCTCCCAATGTCCTCGCCATTGGTCTCTATAATACAAACATGATACTTCACTGTCCCACAATGCTCATGAATGCCGGAAGGATCGAATCCGAAGGAGGGAATTTCAGCTTCTACAGGGAAGGAATGACAGAATCAGTATGTGCTGTCATGGAACAGATGGACAAGGAAAGAATTGCTGTAGGTAAAAGCCTGGGGATAGATCTTCTCTCTACGGCAGATGATATGAAAAGTATCTACAATATTGAAGGCATAAACCTCCGGGAAACCATTCTTAACAACTCTGTATACTGTTCTCATGGTAACGATGCTCCTTACACTGTCAGTCACAGATATCTTGAGGAAGACGTTCCTTTCCTTCTCGTTCCTCTCTCGGCCCTGGGGAAAAAGCTCGGGGTGGAAACCCCATTGGCGGACAGCGTTATAAAGCTTGCCGGGGCAGCAAATAGAACAGATTATTACTCAAGGGGATTGAACTTGAGATCCCTTGGATTGGAAGATATGGACATTCAGCAAATAAAAGACCACATTAACTGAAAAGACCGCAGGCCCATATTATAAACATGGGCCTGCGAAGCAAAAACACAGAGGATACTATTCTACTTCCACTGCTTTTTTAATTTCTACAAGCTCAACAGGCACGTCCTGATGTGGACCGTGAGATCCTGTCTTAACCTTACGTATTTCCTCAACAACATCCTGGCCTTCCACAACCTTTCCGAAAACAGCATATCCCCATCCTCTCGGATTTGGAGCTGTATGGTTAAGGAAAGTATTATCAGCCACGTTGATAAAAAACTGTGAAGTAGCTGAATGGGGATCCATTGTACGTGCCATGGCAAGGGTGTATTTTACATTTTTAAGGCCATTGTCAGCCTCGTTTTTTACGGGATCCATGGCAGGTTTCTGTTTCATTTCACAGTCAAACCCGCCTCCCTGAATCATGAAGCCGTCTATGACCCGATGAAAGATTGTGCCGTCATAATGACCGTTTCTTACATAGCTCAAGAAGTTTTCTACTGTAACCGGAGCCTTTTCACTTTCAAGTTCTATCAGAATATCTCCCTTGCTGGTTTCAAGCTTTATCATTACATATCCTCCCTATTAGTGTCCTTTTTCCCAAATTTTCCGGTGTGTCAAAACTCATGACATTATAACAGATGACAGTTCCAACGAAAGAATATCGATCAAACCGTGACATCCCGGCCAAAGCCTTTAAAATATGTGGTATGTTTTCAATCCATGCTGACTGAGATTGTTCTGTAGTTATGATATCCTCACAAACTTATTGCATGATTAAGGGAGGACCTGAAATGAAATATGAGACCATTGAAGTTGAAAAACACGAAGAGTACGTAGCATCATTGAAACTCAATCGGCCCGAAAAGTTGAATACCTTCAGCAGACAAATGGCAGAGGAACTCGATTCTGCCCTGAAAGAAATGGATGAAGAAGCCGGTATCCGTGCCATAATTATCCGCGGGGAGGGAAAAGTCTTCTGCGCCGGCATAGACGTAAATGAGCTTAACAACCTCTCTGCCCTGGAATACAGGCAACTTGTGGAGATAATGGAACAACCCTTTGTTACCATTTCAAAAATGAAGAAACCGGTAATAGCATCTGTCCATGGTGTAGCAGCCGCTAACGGAATGGGAATTGTGGCCTCTGCAGACCTGGCAATAGCTTCAGACAGCGCAAGAATGGGACTGACTGCTATCAACGTAGGCCTGAACTGTGTAGGACCAGTCATTCCTGTTGCAAGAAGTGTAGGACGAAAAAAAGCCCTCGAGATGCTCCTGTACGGCGATCTCTTTCCGGCTGATGAAGCCCTTAAGCTGGGGCTCATCAACAGAACGGCACCTGCGGAAGATCTGGAAAAGGAAACTCTCGCCTGGGCCCGGAAACTTGCGGAAAAAAGTCCCATAGCTGTACAGATGGCAAAAAAAGCCTTTTATTCCTCTGAAGACATGGATTATGAAAAACAGTTCGCCTATATGAATGAAGTTTTTGCCCACCTCTGCACAACGGAGGACTCTAAGGAAGGAATAAGTGCTTTTTTTGAAAAGAGGAAACCCCAGTGGAAAGAAAAATAGATTTTCGCTAAAACAGAATTGAGAGGATGGAAAAAACATGCAGGAAAAGATGATATCTTTCGATGATGCAAAATGCACCCGTTGTGACATCTGTGTTTACGCCTGCCCCGCGCAGATAATCCAGAGAGAAGGTGATAACCCTCCTTACGTACCAGAAGCTTCATACGACGTGTGCAGGAAATGCGGACATTGCGAGGCCTATTGTCCTACCGGAGCGGTCACTTCCAGCTACCAGGGAGAATATCCTCCGGAAGAAGCAGAACTATCTTTTCTTGAGCCAAAAGAACTGAAAAATCACATGTTTACAAGGAGAACGGCAAGACTCTTCAGGGAACAGCCAGTAGAAAAAACAACTGTCGAAGAGATCATGGACACAATTCGTTTTGCCCCTTCGGCAAGCAACAAACAACCTATTCAGTGGATCATTTTACAGGGAAAGGAAAATGTCACTGCCTTCTCAAAAAAAGTGACAGACTGGATGGCGAAAAAAGCTGAAGAGGACAAAGATCATCCTTACGCGGGACTCTTCAGAAAAGCAGGTAAAGAACTTGAAAAGGGAAATGACATAATTAGCAGAAACGCTCCAAACATAGTGATAGCAGTGGTCCCACAGGACAATCCTCTTGCAGGGACTGATTCTTCAATAGCACTTACCTGGTTCGAGTTACTTTCTCAGTCCTTCGGAATAGGAACCTGCTGGCTGGGTCTCGCAAAAATGGCCATGGAAAAGGATCCTTCAATCCTTGAAAGCTATGACGTTCCCGCAGGATACGTAATTGGCGATGCTATGTCCTTCGGTTATCCGAAACACAGAACCTATAGAATGCCAAAAAGAAAAACACCTGAAATACGCTGGCTTTGATAAATAAAACAGCCGGGAAATAAAGAGGATTATCTTCCCGGCTGTTTTTAAATTATTCCAGTTACTACCTGAGAGCTCTTTTGATCCAGATCCCAAAGGAATTCATGACATATCCTGGGATAATATCCATGATATACTTGAGCCACCCTGGTTCATGAGGATCCCCATCAACAGGCTTCAACGTTATAGCTCCCCTGGGACAGGCAAGAACACACAGACCACACCCGATACATCTTGCTGAATCAAGAACAGGAATCCCACCTTCCAGTTTCCAGGCACTCATGGGACATGAACTGGAGCATTTCCCACAATTTATGCAAAGGCTTATATCACAAACAGGATGAAAATTAGGTTTGCTAACTATACCCGGAGCATTGAACTGAGTTATACTTTTCATGAAATGACAACAGCATCCACAGCAGGAGCAACTTGTGTTTCCTTTGTGTACTCCGCCAGGGGTATTCATCATCCAGCTGACGCAACCCTGATTTTCAGCGTTACGTTTGATCTCTATTATCTCTTCAGGTTCTGCCCTGCGCATCATTCCGCGACTGATCATGTTTAATGCAGAAGATCCCATAGTGACACAGGTTTCAAGAGGTCTTCCACATCCTTCACCTGTGAACTCCATAGCCATCCTGCACTGACACATACCTACTGCAAAATCGTCATAGCAGTCAAGCTGCTCCTCAAGTCTATCAGATGGCCAGGCTGAATATAGAGATTCGGCAACTCCGTTAACAGGCAGATATCGAACATTTGAATTTATCCTTTTCATGTAATCAACTATGTAGCCTTCGTCCCATATTTTTTCGAACAATTCTGCAAAGGTTCTGTGCCAAACGTTTCTGCTTCCAGGTTCCGGAGTCATCAGAGCCATCTCGAAAGTTCCTGGAACAATGGGAAGGATCGTATATTTGGGTGGATCCCCATATGAAAGAAGAACTCTTTTTTTAGAAGATAAATGTTCCAGAATGGCCTTGACTTCCTTCTCTGGTCTACCTGAAGATCTGGCAACTTTTTCTGCCCTTTTTGGCCGCAGGGGGTAAAGGTGCTGCGCCAATTCCGCTTCCTCGGCACTGAACATGTGCATCACGAGTGCAAGCAGTGCATCCGAGGGTTCCGGCCCAAGCAGCAGAGGAGAAGAATAATGTTTCACAAGTCGATGATGTGCATCTACAGGGATAAGTGCATTTTCATAGCCTTTTACCCTGCCATCCAGGTCAATGTTGACAAAAATATTTTTTGAAACCAAAATTTACCCTCCAAAGTTTCTATATCCATCATTATCCTGCTATTTATTTAACTTTCAACATATTATATGCCAATAAATCAATGTATCTATCAGCCATATTGGGAAATAGACCTTCTGCTATAATATAAATGTGTTTTTCCATATGTGACAAAGTTGCTCTTTCCCATTCCTTATGATTTCTGCAAATATCACAGTTTCACTCAAGATCCTTTTGCAATAATTTTTTTAATAATGAGAAAAAATCACTTTTTTCCATACTTACCATCAAGGAGGTAACAAAATGAAAAAAACAATAATTGCAGTATTTTTATGTATCATAATGTTCACAGTACCTGTATCAACAGCATATGCTCAATCTGAGACAGTTGTTTTTGCGGATCTATCATGGGACAGTATACAGTTTCACAACAGGGTAATGGCCTTTATGCTGGAAAAGGGATGGGGATATAAACCGGATTATCTTTTCTCGGAAACCATGCCAGGATACCTCGGTTTGGAAAGAGGAGACATTAACATCGTAATGGAAATATGGACCGACGCACAGCAGGAATGGTGGGACAGGGTCAGGGAGTCAGGCAAGGTAATTGACTGTGGCAAGGTCACACCAAACGCTGCTTCCGGACTTTATGTTCCCCGTTTCATAATAGAAGGTGATCCTGAAAGAAATATTGAACCTGTTGCTCCGGACCTCAAGTCCGTCTTTGACCTTAAAAAATATTATTCTATCTTTAGAAATCCAGAAGATCCCAAAAGAGGAAGACTTTACAACGCCCCATCTGGATGGTCGGCCCATTCGATAAATAAGGACAAGCTTGAAGCCTACGGCCTTGAGGAATTTATTGATCCCTTCGATACAGGATCAGGAACAGCTCTTGCAACTGCGATCAAGGGACACTACAAAAAAGGAGAACCTGTGCTGGCTTATTACTGGGTTCCTACACCGCTTCTTGGAGAACTGAACATGGTCATGCTCGAGGAACCACCTCACGATCCAGAGATCTGGGAAAAGAACCATGGCTGCGCTTCCCCTGCTTACACGCTTGCAAAAGGTGTCAACGCCGCCTGGATCGAGAAAAACCAGGAAATTATGGAGCTGCTGGAAAACTACAGCACCTCGCTTGATAAGGTCAACGAGACCCTTGCATGGATGAAACAGAACGACAACTCCTCAGAAAAAGCTGCGATATGGTTCCTGAAAAATAATCCGGAGGAATGGAAAAGCTGGATACCTGAGGGATCAGAAGAAGTTCGTAAAAAGATCGAGGCAGCTCTGGAATAAATATAACAAGTAACCATGGTATAAGGCGGATCCCAGGGATCCGCCTTATTTTTACTCGTGGCGAAGAGCTTCGATAGGGTTAAGCAAAGATGCTTTCCATGCTGGATAGTAACCAAAAAAGACACCCACAAAGGCCGAAAATCCGAAGGATAGAACTATGGAATCAAGGGAAACCAGCACAGTCCACCCAAATCCGCTTGATATGAACCATGATCCTCCTATTCCGAGAAGAATACCTGTTATTCCTCCGAGCAGCGAAAGGATGAGAGCCTCCACAAGGAACTGAAGCTGTATATCCTTTCTTTTGGCTCCAATAGCCATTCTTATGCCTATTTCCCTGGTCCTTTCGGTAACAGAAACAAGCATGATATTCATTATTCCAATACCACCTACAAGAAGAGAAACTCCAGCAACGGCTATTAAAAGCAGTGTCATTACGTTGGTTGCGCTCTTGGCTGATTCTATAAACTGGGTAAGGTTTCTAACAGTGAAGTCATTTTCCTCTCCCGGCCTGATCCTGTGGCGAAGGGCCAGAAGATCTTCGATCTGCTTCTGGGCTATCTCCAGGTGATTTTCGCTTACCGCCTTTACAGATATCATGGCCACACTGTCCGGCCTTGGTGCACTGAATATCCTCCTTAAAGCTGTGCTCACAGGGATAATGATAATATTATCCTGGTCATCCCCTCTTGCGCTTTCTCCAAGTTCCTCAAGGACACCTATTACCATCATTGGAACTTTTTTGACCCTGATAACCTTCCCTTCCGGATCCTGACCGCCGAAAAGTTCCCTTACTATTGTCTGTCCCACCACGCATACCTTTGTTGCACCCCGCACGTCCTGATCAGTAAAAACCCTTCCTGAGACAAGTTCCCAATCCTGTACAGCAAAATAATCAGGTGTTGTTCCCGTGATCCTGGCTGGATAGTTAGCATTGCCATATACAACCTGGGCATTACCCCTGGAAACCGGGGCAGCATAGGCAACGGCACTGTTTTGTTCTGCTATTGCGTAGGCATCATCTATTACAAGGGTATTTATTGTTCCTCTTGTGGCACTGCCTGGTCCACTACCTGTTCCGGGCCTGACCATGAGGATGTTTGTACCCAGGCTGGCGAATCTCTCGGCAATCTCCATGTTGGCTCCTTTACCAACAGCAAACATGATGATCACCGCCATCACACCTATTACTATACCAAGCATGGTAAGAGCTGATCTTGTTTTATTCGCCTTCAGTGCACGGATCGAAATCCTGACAGTTTCCAGCACATTCATCATGATCTCTTCACCGTCTCATCGCTGAGCAACTGTCCATCCTGAAAATGTATGATCCTCTTGCCAAAATCTGCCATTACGGGTTCATGGGTAACCTGAATTATCGTCTTTCCCATATCTTCGTTCAGATTTACAAAAAGCTTCATCACTTCTTTGCTGGTGTGACTGTCAAGGTTTCCTGTAGGTTCATCAGCCAGTATCAGGGGTGCATCGTTAGCAAGGGATCTTGCAATGGCAACCCGTTGCTGCTGACCTCCTGAAAGCTGATGAGGCTGGTGAAAGGCCCTGTCCTCCAATCCAACTCTTTCAAGGGCCTTCAGGGCTCTTTTCTTTCTTTCGGATACCTTGATCCCCTTATAAAGCATAGGAAGCTCCACATTTTCGAGGGCGGACATCCGGGGAAGAAGGTTGAAACCCTGAAAGACAAAACCAATAGTATGTTTGCGAATATCCGCCAGCCTGTCAGTCTTGAGAGTACTTACGTCGATTCCGTCAAGCATGTATCTTCCGTCGCTTGGAATATCGAGACATCCGAGAATATTAAGGAGAGTAGATTTTCCCGACCCCGAAGCACCCATTATGGACACAAACTCCCCTTTGGCTATTGAAAAGGACACACCCTGTAGGGCGTGGACCTCTACTCCTCCCAGACAATAGGCCTTGCGGATGTTATCTACCTGGACCAAATCCAAAGATAGACCCCCCTGTATCTGATTCTTTAAATCCCGCTACAGAGATCACTGCTTCAAAACCTTCCCTGATATCCCCTGAAACTTCAGTATACATTCCATCAGAGATACCTGTGGTAACAGGAACTTTTTCAAAAGATCCGTTCCGATAACTCCACAGTGCATTTCCTGTAGTAACAGTCTGGTCACTCTTTCTGCCCTTGCCACTCCCCTTGCCAGATCCTGAGGGTTCTGTCTCTTCTGCAACAGAGATACCTTCAGAATCCGTCTCAGGAGGCTGGAATCTCAGGGCCGCGCTGTTAACTTTAAGTATGTTTTCTCTCTTTTTCGAAATTATGGAAATATTAGCGGTCATACCCGGCATAAGCTTAAGATCAGGATTGTAAACCTTAATTATGACAGTATAAGTAACCACGTTACTTTCAGTTTTTGGGACAAGCCTTATCTCCCCTACAGTGCCGTTGAAAAAAAGATCGGGATAAGCATCTACAGTGAATTCGACATTTTGTCCTTTTTTAACCTGACCAATGTCTGCCTCGTCAATATCTGCTTCCACCTGCATCCTGGAAAGATCCTCTGCGATCGTAAAGAGAGTGGGAGCGCTCTGGCTTGAATTAACTGTCTGTCCTTCGTCTATAGCCCTGTCAGTAACAACACCATTTATGGGTGAACGGATCTTCGTGTATCCAAGGTTCGTCTCGTCATACTCAAGATCTGCCTCAGCCTGGGACAGCTTAGCCCTTGCGGATTCGATCTGGGCAAGTACGGATTCATATTCCGTCTGTGCCGAATCCAGCTCGCTCTCGGCTATAAGATCCCTCTCGAAGAGATTCCTGTTCCGGTCCCGGGTCTTTCTTATATTTGCGAGCTTTGCCTGGACCTCCCTGAGATTGGCCCTGGCTACAAGGAGATTAGCCCTGGCCTGGCTGACCCTGGAGGAAAGAAGGGATGGATCTATCTCTGCCAGAAGATCTCCTTTTTTTACCTCAGAATTGTAGTCCACGTGGATCTTGTCTATCGTTCCTGATACCTGTGCACCAATATTGACAGTGTTCACCGCCTGGAGGGTTCCTGTAGCAGATACCGCTTTTATCAGGTCTCCCCGTGTAACTGTAGTTGTATCAACAACCAGGGAAATGCTACCACTGCCGCTGAAGTAAAAATAACCCCAGGTTCCTGCCACTATGACAAGAATCAGGATCAGAAATTTTTTCATTCAATAATTCCCCCTGTTGCTTTTTCAAGGGCCGCAAGGGCCAGCCAGTAATCATAAAAAGTACTATAATAGCTGTTGGTTGCGGAGATGTAATTCTCCGTTGCATCTGTAACCTCTACAGGTGATCCCACTCCCACCTCGTACCTTCCGTTTGCAAGCTCGAGATTCTGAACAGCCTGTTCCACGGCCTTTGCGGCAGTATCAATGGCTTCTCCTGAATCCTCTACTTCCATAAAGGCTTTCTCGACTTCAAGGACAACGTCCTGTTCAAGAGACTGAAGATCTGCTTCCTTTTCCTCCAGCCTGTACTCGGCCTCCCGGGTCTTTTCCTTCGCAAGACCCCCATCATAAAGGGCAACATTCAGGGACACCCCCAGGGAAAGATCATCATTACCTGTAAAATCCTCATCTCCCCATGAATAACCAGCATTTGCCTTAAGAACCGGATTATTTGCCTTTGCAGCAAGGGAAACCGATTTTCTCGCTGAAAGGCTTTCTATTCTTCCGGCCCTGAGATGCGGACGCATTTCGAGAGCTATGGTAAGGACATCTTCATAATTCAGATCAATCTCTTTTCGAAGGAGCATATCCTCAACACTGAAATCTGGAGCTTCCGGCAAGCCTATGGCATTTTTAAGTGAAGAAAGAGCAGTTCTGACTGCGGTCCTTGCTTTCACAAGCTCAAGCTCCTTCCTGCTAAGGTTAACTTCAGCAGTAGTAACATCATATCTGGGAACCCTGCCTACTTCATAAAAACCTATTGCCTGTTCAAGACGTTGTTCATATAACCTCACAGCTTCCACAGCAACTTCCTCTGTCTTAAGGGCTTTAAGAAAGTTGAAATAGGACTGTTTGACTTCATATAAAAGGTCCTGAACAACAGCATCATAATCGACCTCTGAGATCTTAAGCTGGAGTCTGGCAATGGATGACTCCAACCTAGTCCTGCCACCGTCACTCAACATTGCAGAAACTGAAAGTCTGCTTGAATACCTGTCGTAACCTTTATCCGTTACTGATCTACGATTATAACTGCTTGAAAGTCCCACGTCAGGATTCCATTCCGTCTCAACCTGTCTAACCCTGCTTTGCATGGCCCTGATGGCTGCTTCGGAGCCCCTTATATCGGGATGTCTTTCAAGCGCTATTTCCAGGCAATGATCCAGACTCAAGGTCTGATCCTTCACTATGGCCCCGGCTCTTACTTGCGAATTGAAGACCAGAACCGTCAATATTAACACCAGAAACGCCCTTTTCATGACAACCTCCCTGTTTCCATTGAATTGCTTTATGTTCCCAGGAAAAGTATATTCCCAGTAATGTAAATCTGCCATTCAGAAAGATAAAGAAAGGTTAAGAAAAAAACGGGAAAACCAACAGGATTTCCCGTCAACAGTAAAAGCGGTTAACATCCTTTCAAACCAGAGAGGGTCGTTCCATAAAAAAATATCTACGGAACAGCTTTCGTCATGGATCCATCAGCAAGAACTGTCTGGCCAGTAATATACGTATTGGCTCCTGAGCCGAGAAAGACAGCAAGCCTTCCGTACTCCGACGGATCCCCGTATCGTCCAAGAGGGATATTCGAAAGAGAGATCTTTGCGACATCCTGAAGGGGCTGGCCTGTCTTTTCTGCCGTTGCAATGTCCAGATTTCGGATCCTCTGAGTGTCAAAACGTCCAGGTCCAATGGCATTTACAAGTATGTTGTAAGGCGCAACCTCTCTCGCCAAAGTCTTTGTCAAACCGATAACTCCAAGCCGAAAGGTATTTGAGAGAAGAAGGTTGTCGATAACCTCACGGACCGATGAAGATGTGGAATTTACTATCCTGCCCCATTCAGCCTTCTTCATGTAGGGCAACACCGCCCTTATAGTTCGAACATAACTCAAAAGGTTAAGTTCAAAGGCTTTCTGCCAGTTTTCATCGTCAAAATCATCAAAAGTTCCGGCAGGAGGACCACCAGCATTGTTGACCAGCACAGAGACAGGCCCTAACCGTTCTGCAGTTTCGGATACCAGTTCTTTAACCTGGTCCGGAGATGTTATATCACAGGCTTTGAACAGAGCCCTGTGTTTTACATCAAGGCTGACCTCCTCTGCTGCACTTTCAAGCTTATCCCTGTCCCGGCTGGCCATCATCACTCTTGCATCCTCAAGGGCAAAACGCCTGGCTATGGCTTTGCCAAGGCCTGAACTGGATGCCATTACAAGGACAACCCTGTCCTGAAGTCCCATATTCATTATCTCTTCCCCCTTGCTCAAAAAAGGATAACTCTATTATAACGGTAACAGGCTGATATTTTATAAAAATAATCGAAAACTGAACCGAATGCTAATTGATAGAGAGAAAGATATTTGATGGCTTTTCCTTTTCTACGGGAAAGGTCTTACTCCTCTATACAGATCTTAACCCCTTTTAATACTTCCGATGGTAAGAATGGAAAGCAACACAATGACCACAAACAGCAGAAGAAACATAGGATCGGACAGGACAAAGGCAAAAGTTTCTCCTTTTATGTGACAGAACTGAACCAAAGCAAGTATTGCCGAAGATATGGGAAAAGAATAGGCCCACCATGAAACAGCAAAAACGCCCATGGCAAACCAAAGCATTAAAAAACTCAGTATAGCCGGCCATCCGGTAATGCTATCCATTTTCTGCAAAACTATAGAAAAAGCGATCAAACCCATAGACACGGCAAAAAATGATATGGAAAATTTTTGAGTCTCTCTTTTTTATCTTTCTTAGAATCTCTCTTTAAACTTTACAGGAGATAACAAACCGGTTTCATTCGAACAGGGAAGTTTCGAGTCTTTCCAGCTCGAGAAGAGTCTCCTCTATGACGGTTTTTTCCTTCCTGTAGTGTTTTATAAGTCTTGAAAGGGTCCCTTTTCCCTCTTCCTCGCTGCCCAGAGTGTGAATACTTTTTTCAACAAGCTGCCTAGCATCTTTGATATTATTCTCTACCTGGCTGTCAATAAGCTCGGAATCATGTCTTACAGCTCCTTTGGGACATGCATCATGACATCTGCCACAACGGATGCAACTTGACATCTCTATGTGCCTGACATCGGATCCCTTCCCCCGGATGGATCCTGTAGGACAGGCTCTTTCACATATACCGCATCCTATACACATTCCTGGATCTATCCATGGCATCTTAATTACCTCCTTTTCTTAAACACTATCTTCCTTTTCTGCTGCCTCCGGGGTTTGATCTTCTGCCTCTTCCTTCCATTCGCGGAAAAGCTCCCCCTCCGCCAACAAGGGAAGGATCTTCAGAATTGGGCCTCGTGGCATTTACAGGACACTCCAGCATGCATCTGCCGCATTTATTGCACAATTTCTGGTCTATATGAGCTTTGTTGTCTTCACCCATTGATATTGCTTCTTTTGGACAGACCTGTACACACCTGCCGCAACCTGTACATATTTTAGTGTCAACCCATGGCATCTATCTATCCCCTTTTCATGATCCTTCAGAATCTATTCTACCGTTACAGGTAAAAAAGTGGGGGGACAGAAACACCCCACCCACTTTTTTATTATCACGCTTAAGACAGAGCTTCAGCAACTGTGATCTATCGCCATCTACGCCCTAAACCGGGACCTCTACCACGACCACGTCCGAATCTGCCGAAACCTGCTCTGGCACCAAATCCTGCACCTGTGCCTCCGAATGGAGCATAATAACCTGCTGCTCCATCAACACCCCTGTTGTAACCACAGGGGCCTAATCCTCTACCTGTAAGGGGTCCTCTTCCCTCAGGACCTGTTCCATTTCTTGCTGGCATAATAATTCACCTCGATTATTGATAATTGTTATCAATAATAATTTTATTCCGGAGGTGTCTGACTGTCAAGGATAATATAAAAACCCTCTCAAAACTTTTTCAAATAAATC
>CAZFJG010000011.1:0-30332 GCA_964519285.1 uncultured Synergistales bacterium
TTTTCACAGACAAGCCATCCTGTTCTCAACCCCGGAAGCCCGTATGTCTTGGACAGTCCTGAAAGGCTTATTGCATTCCTGTAAAGATCACAGGCTCCTGGCAACATCTCTCTGTTTCCTGTTTCAAGCCCTCTGTACATCTCGTCGCTGAAGAGGTAAATCCCTCTTTCCGAGGCTATGGATGCTATCTTTTCCTGCTCTGCAGGGGATGGAAGCCAACCAGTAGGATTGTGGGGAAAATTTACAATTATCATCTTTGTCTTTTCGGTAATTGCCTGTTCCAGTTTATTTGTGTCAAAGTGCCATTTCCCGTCCCTTATCTCCTTTTCCCAGGGAGTTACTGAGCAACCTATGGAACGGGCGATCTCGTAAAGGGACTGGTAAGCAGGAGATATGCAGACTATGTGGTCTCCCGGGTCTAGCAGGGCGTTCATGGCAAGAAATATCCCCTCCTCGGGAACTGCTACCAATACATTGTCTGGTTCCATATTTTTGTAAAGGGTACTTATTTTCTCCCGTAAAAGAGGGTGTCCCGCAGATTCGGTGTAACCAAGCCTGAGCTCTTCCCACAGGACACGGGTACCGGGAGATGCCATTTCTGTGAGCTCTTTTATGGAAAGGGCCTCACAGTCTGAACTGCTGAGAAGGTACTGTGCACTGAATTCGTAAAGGGCGAAATATCTCTCAAGGTCAAAAGATCTTATCTTCATGGAAAAGAAATACCTCCAGAAATTTTACTAAGCTGCCTATATTGTACATCAGCAAGGACAATGTCCTACGTTCTGATATGCCGTAGATCTTCTGAAAAACTGACTGCCTGTCTCTGGTAAATTACTTCTTCTTAGTCAGTAAAAGCAATGGTAATATGATCAACATAAAGGAAAGGGAAAAGTAATATTCAATGTTACATCCATTTGCATCCAGTATGGACTCCGTCCGAAAAGCCCAGATATCTCCCTCTATGACCTGGTCACCGGAATTCACATCTACCCTCCAGAAAAAAACCGTCTCCGGAGGCAGATCTGAAGGAGGCTGATATTCACTGGGGGTTATATTGGAGATCAGAAGCCTCAGGTCTTCCTTCTCAAGTCCTGCATAAACGTTACAGCTGCATCCATCATATTTCCACTGGAAAACCGGTCTGAGAGACACACCTGTCTGCTGGTCCGCCGGATTTGGATCATAGGCTTTTTGAGCGGCCACTGCAGCTGGAAGGAAAAGTAATAACAACAGAAATACAAAAAATTTTACAAAAAAAAGTCTCATTTCTTCTCTCTCCTCAACGATCAGAATATTGGAACTCCGGGACAGAACCTGGCTTTAAAAAAACTGAAAAACATTAATGAGTCTGATCCAGAGATAAAAAAGAGACAATTTAAATTAAAATTAAGGAAAGAACAGAAAGATCGTTTACAACTTATCTAATCAAGGAATTAACGCTGAGCAACGAAGTTCCATTCTAATTATATAAGAGGATGGTGTTTTAATCTACAAACACAACTCCACTGATGGCTCTTTTCTTAATTTTTCTAAAGATGGTGACGCATATGCAAAAGGATAGTAAAATACTTCTTTGTTACAGAGAGGGAAAACCAGTTTAAGGCAAAGGAGAAAGTCGAGAATGGAACATTCTGCAAGAATGGGCACTGCCTCCATACCAAAACTTCTTTTGCATTTTGCTGCCCCAGCTATTACAGGTCTGGTTGCACATGCACTCTACAATATTATTGACCGTATATTTGTAGGCCATATTGTAGGGCACATTGGAATAGCTGCGATAACCGTCTCATTTCCCTTCATGATAACCATTATGTCCTTCGGGATCCTTGTTGGAGTGGGATCGTCATCCCTTATATCAATATTTCTCGGAGAGAAAAGAAAGGACAAGGCCGAAAGAGTTCTTGGCAACGCTCTCACTCTTCTTTTGTTGGGAAGCGCTTTGCTTATGGCGGTGGGGATATTCTCAGGGGAACACATCCTTTCCATAAGCGGCGCAAGTGCCAACATAGTACCTCATGCACTTTCATACATGAACATTATTATTGCTGGAATTCCCTTTGCCTCAATGAGCTTCGGTTTCAACTATTTTATAAGAGCTGAGGGACATCCAAGGTATGCCATGTTTACCCTCTTGTTCGGTGCCGTGTTGAACACACTGCTTGACGCACTTTTTATAATTAAATTTTCAATGGGCCTCCAGGGAGCGGCACTGGCTACTGTGCTGGCTCAATCCGCCTCTGCTCTATGGGTCATCCTCTTTTACCTTAACAGCAAGGGTTCACTCATCATATCTCGAAGAAACATGCTGATAAAATGGGATATCACAAAAAGAATACTGGCAATAGGTTTTCCGCCTTTCATGCTGGAGATGACCTTCGTGATAATACTTGCCCTTCTGAACCGGACCATCCATGACTACGGAGGCGATCTCGGCATTTCCGCTGTGGGAATATTCTTCAGTCTTGATTCACTCCTCTTCCTTCCGGTAATTGGAATAGGTGAAGGAGTTCAGCCCCTTATTGGATACAACTTTGGATCTGGAAATCACGACAGAGTAGTTCATGCCATAAAACTTGCCCTTCTCTGGGCTTTTAGTTTTTTCTTCCTGAGTTTCTCAATAATAATGCTTTTCCCGGGACCCCTGGTATCTCTTTTTAACAGGGATAACGCGGAGCTCATGAAAATGACAGTAAGAGGCTTGAGAATTGCCTATCTGGCTTTTCCTCTTCTTTCTGTAACAATTATAACGACCTTTACACTGCAGGCTCTGGGCAAAGCCAAAGAGAGTCTTGTGCTTAACCTGACGAGGCAGATAATCCTCTGGATCCCTCTAATGATATTGCTTCCAAAGATATGGGGACTGGACGGAGTCTGGATGAGTATACCCTTTTCGGATGGCCTTGGCTCAATACTCTCAGCATTTATCCTGAGAAAACAAATACGACAACTGCTGAATTACAAGATTAAGTAAAAACCGCAAACTCTGGCAATCCCGCCTGCATATTTATCCATTAACTACAAAATGACTTCTGTATCTCTGAATGCACCTGGGGGGCCATTCAGAGATACAGAATAAATTAATTATTTTCCAAAATACGTACTGGATTTTAAATAAAAATGATCAAGAACTTTCTGGATGAACTGTTGGGTTTCTTAAAATTGACATAGATACAGGAAGTATCTATAATTGAACAACATTGTTGTTTCAACAACATCGCCTTTTCGTATATTCAAATGCAACAGAAAATCTGATCTGTCTGCTTAAATCCCGGGAGGTCCTGGAGAGATGAAAGACAAAAGTTTTATAATCAATAAGTTTTTAAGATCAAGATTCACAAGTGGCTTTACGATCTTTGCAGTAATATTGCTTTCGACCCTTATTTTTGCCATTGGTCAGGCCTGCTCTGCTTCCAAACCTCTTCTTACCTTAGATAAAGCTCTTGAACTTGGTAACGAGAACAATCCAGTAATATCAGCAACATACAAAAAGGTAACCCAGTATGAAGAGAGACTTAACCAGGCAAAGGCTGGACAATATCCCTCAATAGTAGCAAGGATGGCCTATCAGCAGACCGGAGAAGAACCTAAACTGCCTGTTTATGATGCTACCCCTGGAAATACAGAAACTCCCTATTACGCCAAGAACGGTTTCAGGGAAACCTGGAAAGCAGCTCTCGAGATGTCCTGGCTCGTCTATTCCGGAGGGGCAGTAAAATACAACGTCCAGGCAAAGGAACTCGCTCTAGATTCTGTCAAAGCAGAGGCCCAGAGGACCTTTCAGGGAGTGGAGAACAGTATTTACACAGCCTGGTATGAACTGCAGAGGGCAAAGGCGAGGCTCGAAGTGGCAAAGGAAGCCCTGGAATTGGCAAAAGCACACCTTAGGAGAGTAGTTCTTTTCTACGAAAACGGTGTTGTGGCAAAAAACCAGGTTCTCAGGGCAAAGGTAGAAGTATCAGATTCTGAACTTAAAAGAATAAAAGCAACAAACGCTGTAAATGTCGCCTGGTCTGCACTTGAAAGGGCAATCGGAGTTTCAGTGAAGGAAAGATTTACTTTACCTGAAACAGGTAAATCTATTGAAGACATTAATATTCCGGAGGATCCTGAGTCCATTGCGCTCAAAAACCGACCTGAGCTTACAGCTCTTGAAAAATCAAGGCTTTCTGCTCTTGCCATGTCTAGATCAGCAACAGGCGCGGGAGGACCACAAGTAGCCCTCAAGGCTGAAGCCTTTAAAGTTGACGACGAATTTTTCCCTGATATGCAGGATGACTGGAGGATATCAATAGCTGCCGAGTGGGAACTTTTTGACGGTGGAGAAAGCTCTGCAAAGGCCGGTGAGGCAAAAGCTGCCGCGGAGGAAGTTCTTTACAAAATCGAGGACCTTGAAAAACAGATAAGTCTTGAGATCTCCACTGCAATAATGAATCTGCAATCTTCCATCAAGAGAGTATCTGTGGCAGAAAAACAGGTAACAAGTGCCGAAGAAGACTACAGGATGGAAATGAAAAGATACCAGGCTCAGGTTGGAACAAATATTGATGTCCTCGATTCAAGAGTGGCCCTTGTTAACGCAAGAAACCAGCTGGCTGATTCGGTGTATGACGCCCACAGAGCCCATGCCGACCTGCTTTATGCCATGGGCAGGAAGCCCGGATTATCAGGCTCTGACTGGAATTGAATGTAAATGCCGAGAAATAGCAGGGAGGTCGCCGAAGAAACAAAAAGGCACATAATGCAAACTGCCCTTGACCTGTTCTACAGACAGGGGGTTCCTTGTGTAACTCTTGCAGAGATCGCAAGAAAATCGGGTTTTACAAGGGGCGCAATTTATTGTCATTTTTCCAGCAAAAGCCATATGCTTCAGGAAATGGTAAAATTTTTATCTGATCATTTATTTGAAGAAATAGAAAAGGCTATAGTCCCTGAAAGTACTCCAATGGAAAATCTGTTCAACGTATCATATTCGCTCTTTAAAAATATCGAGGAGAATCCCGACCTGGGACTTCTGGTAAAGGTACTGTTCTACAGTCTCCACCTTTTTGAAGAACCCGGGCTTAGAGATACCGTCAGATCTCTTTTTGAAAAACGTAACGATATAAACAGGTCTCTCCTCGTCAAAGCTATTGAGACAGGAGAGATCGATGAAGGCACAGATATTGAACTTGTCTGCTGCTGTCTATCTTCTTTCAACCAGGGCCTGCTCATGGACTGGATCATGAACCAAAATGCACCTCATCAAGGGAAAAGGAAATACTCGGCCCTTTATGTCTCAGATGCATTGAACTTTTTTATCGACGGATTTAAAAAACACAGTTAGTCGAACTGATTTACCAGATCCTTACAGCCCATTGACCTGGTCCGATAAGAGACCAGGAATCTTATATACCCTACACGCAACTCCTTTCAATGACCCTATCACTAAATAACGAGGCCTTCGGAACTACAGAAGGCCTCTCCTCTTTCTCGCCAGTTAAATAACTCATCATACCTTAGAAAAAAGAGCAACAGGTTTTCTTCCTGCTTTCACACAAACTATTACTCCTCCTTCCTGTCCTTTTTTAACCAGTCCACGAGAGTTTCCTCTCTACGGTGTTGAATTGCTTCAAACTTTTCGGGAGACCATTCATAGATACCTTTTCCCGTAGTGTATCCAAGATCTCCCTTTTTGACAGCTTCAAGGATAATGGAAGATACCTGATCTGTATTGCTCAACTCTCCGAAAAGGCTTTCACAAATAGCTGCAAAAACATGTAATCCTCCTAAATCCGCTGTTTCAAGAGGACCTGTATCTCCAAGCCTTCTTCCAATACCATACTTAACTGCGTCATCCACGTCATGCATTGAAGCTATTCCCGAATCCACTATGTTAAGTGCCTCCCGAAGAAGAGCAAACTGCAGCCGATTGCCTATGTAACCAGGAACTTCCTTCTTAAGGACAACGGGCTTTTTTCCGATCTTTTTCATGAGTTTTTTAACGACCTCAACTGTCTCGGAAGAAGTGTCCTTCCCAGGCATTATCTCAACCAGGGGGAGGAGATGAGCGGGATTCCAGAAATTAGAAGCGGTGAAGCGTTCCCTGTGAACAAGTACTGATGCAATAGCAGTGGGACTCAGCCCCGATGTGTTTGTGGCAAAAATAACATTATCGGCAAAATGTTTCTCCAGATCCTTGAAGATTCTCTGCTTCAGTTCCAGTTTTTCCGGTGCGCACTCAATTATGAACTGGACTTCACAGATATCCTCCAGTGAGGTGCACCCTCTTATCCTTTCGCGGATGGGAACAAGCTCTTCTTTTTTTAAAAGACCATTTTCTACAAGGAAATCCATGTACCTCTTCAGAGAGGCATATCCTCTATTGAGAGCTTCCTCGGAAATATCATACAGGTCGACATCGAATCCGCTACCCGCAAAATTAAGGGCAATGGAAGACCCCATGGTCCCTGAACCAATAACACCAATCTTTTGTATATCCTGTTGATCCAAAAGAAACGCCCCTTTCTAAAATAAACTCACATCTAAACCTTATGATCTTTTTTATCTGATGATGGATGGGAAAATTGATTAAAAGAACACCATTATCATTTCACAATATCTCTAATAATTAAAGGAGGCCCCAAATTACAGGACCTCCTTTTTTATGTATTACTGAATTCCAACTTGTAAGATCTACAAAACTTCCACTTACCCGAAGAACAGGTCTGGAAGCCATGTTACAAGTACCGGGAAGGCTATACACAAAGCCAGACAGACAAGCTGGGTTATGACAAAGGGAGAAATGGAACGGTAAATATCGTTCATGGTAATTTCCTTTGGAGCAATTCCCTTCATCATGAAAAGCATGGTACCGAAAGGCGGAGTCAGGTAACCAGTCTGAGTGTTGATAGCATAAAGGACACCCATCCAGAGAGGATCGAACCCATACATGGGAAACAGAGGCAGAAGTATGGGAAGAGTTATCATAAGGATACTCCAGGCATCGATGACAAGACCCAGAAGGAACCAGACTACCTGGATGGATATCAGCATGGTCCACCAGCCTATTTCGTAATTCTGGACAAGGTTGATGACCATCCTGGAAGCACCCAGTCCCATGTATATCGCAGCGAAGGCCTGGGCGGAAAAGAGAATCCACATCATAAAACCCTGTATCTTTATTGTGGAGTAAGCCACATCTTTTATTAATTGCCAGTCCAGTTTTCTATGGATGGCGCTACAGACAAAGGCACCAAATGCTCCTACTGCAGCTGCTTCGGTAGGAGTTGCGATACCCGTGTAAATCGAACCAAGAACAGAAAGAATAAGGCCAAAAGGAAGGACAACTCCCTTAAGGGAAGCTATCTTGGCCCCCCAGTCAGAACGCTCTTCTCCTGATATAGCCGGACCCAGTTTGGGATTAATATAGCACCTGATAAGAATGTAACCGATTATCAAAACAGAGCAAAGCAGGCCAGCGCCCATTCCTCCTGCAAAAAGTTCACCTATGGATACCTGGGCAATAGTACCGTAAAGGACCAATGCTATGCTGGGAGGAACAAGAGGACCAAGAACTCCTCCTGCAAGGATACATCCTGTGGCGAGCCTCTTGTCATATCCACGCTTAAGCATTGCAGGAAGGGCCATAACACCCATTACGACAACTCCGGTAGAAGCAATGCCGGACATGGCTGCTATGAGCGTACATGCAAGAACTGTTCCAACTGCAAGTCCTCCCCGGAGCCCGCCTGACCAGCGGTACATCATTTCAAAGAGGTCTTCTGCCACTCCTGAACGTTCCAGTGTAGTTGCCATAAGCACAAACAATGGTGCTGCAACAAGGGTCGTGGTAGACATCATTGAGAAGGTCCTTGCAACTACTATAAAGAGTGACTCCGGACCCCAAAAGATGACTGTAAAAAGTGTACCAAGACCTCCAAGGACGAATGCTACCGGAAGACCTGAGGCCAGGAAGAAAAACATGCTGCCAAAAAGAACAATTGAAATCATTTCTATACTCATAATATCACCTCAGTTTCCGGCAGTGGCTTCAGTGTCCACTACAGTTACAAGTTCACGTCCGGTGAAGGCCATATAGGCATCCTTGATGGTCTTGGTCATTCCCTGAAGCAGCATAAAAAGGGCTCCAAAGGGGATGGTCCACTTGACCGGCCAGACCCAGGGACCCCATGTGCTGTCGGAATATTCAAGGAGCATCATACTTTCCCAAGCCCACGGTATACTTTTCCAGAGCAGTACTCCTACAAAAATATAGAATAAGGTCCAACTGAAAAGATCAACAATGGCTTTTGTTCGTTTGGAAAACTTCATATACAGAACCTCAACATTTACAAAGGCATCGTGTCGGAGAGCATAGGCCCCTCCCAGAATAAAATGAGTACCATAAAGCATACATGATGTTTCATGAGCCCAGATAGTGGGACTTTCAAAAAAATACCTCATAACCACTTCGAACACCAGCACGAGCATAATCGGATAGATAAGGAAGCTGACAATTTTACCCATACGGTCGTTAAAATTATCAACAAATCTGATGAAACCAGTTAGAAAACGCAATCGCCTCACCTCATTCTGAAGCTCAGGTCACAAAAACCTGATTAAGAAAAGCCCCCTCCCCTTTGGAAGAGAAGGGGGCACATATGTTTAGTATTATGTTATTCTATGTATCCGTAGTCCCTCATGAACTGCTTGATGATCTCAATGGCCTTGATGACCCTTTCATCCTTGGGACCCTGTTCCTCTGCGATCTGATCCAGATAGGGAAGGGTGAACTCTTCGACAATTCTTTCAACTTCCTCGTCGCTGAATTCAAGGTAGGTGGTTCCCCACTCTTCGAAGGATTTGTTGAACATTTCACGTTCCTGCATCGTTACAGCGTCCATATAATCGGTGTTGAAAGCGTGAGATGCTGTCTCTACTATAGCCTGAAGATCCTCGGGAAGCTCGTCAAAGGCTTTCTTTGAGGCCCAGAGTTCCATGCCCTGCGGTACCTGTACTGCGGGACCGATAAAATAGGGACATACTTCGTAGAGTTTGAGGTCTCTATACAGCCACCAGGCAGTACCACTGCCGTCAAGAGTTCCCATGGAAATAGCCATGTAGGTCTCAGGATGGGGCAGCATGACAGGTGCAGCACCATAGTGTTCCACAAAGTCCGACATTACTCCAAAGAACCTGACCTTGAATCCCTGGAGATCATCCAGTGACCTGATGGGCTCCTTGCTCCAGAAGTAAGTGTTACCTACACTGTGACTGCCGAGGAACTTGATGCCACGTTCTGCAAGGGCATCTCCTACGAGGTCATCGATTCCCCTGTGATGGAAGAGTTCGTTGAATTCGTCGTTGTTTCTTGTCACAAAGGGCGGCATGTTAGGTGCAGATACCCATCCCATGGGGATAGCTCCCCTGAAGAACAATGAACTGGTGTTGGCTATCTGGATCATGTTCGCCTGAAGGGCCTGGTCCACTTCAGCGTAACCAACCAGCTCACCGGCATAGTGAAGGCTTATCTGCAACCTGCCACCGGACATCTTCTCCACCCTCTCGATAAAGGGCTTGATAGCTGACTCAACTGCAAGGGATCCAGGGGTATGATGGCTCTGGAATTTCCACCTGTAGACCTTGTCTTTCGCCATGGCAGGTGAAACGCAGCCAAGGGCTACAATGCTAACGGTGATAACAAGAACTATCACTAATGAAACCAAACTTCTCTTTTTCATCGAAGCACCTCCTGTATTGATTTAAATTACTTTACAGATACTTTATATATGCTCAAACACCATTTATTAATGGTGATCTTTTTCTGTTCTGTAACTTAAAAACTGTAATTCGAAAGAGTAAAAATTAACATTGTACCGAAAGTATTGCAGGTCAAATGATTGCTGACTTAATATTTCGAGAAGATAAAGCTGTAAGTATTGGATACTTGTTTTCAAAATTTTACAGTTCTCCTCCTGTCAAGTCAATAAAACAGACTTGCCGAATATTGAGCAAATAAACAGTTATTCAAAGTTGATAAGGTAAACAGGAACTTTAATTCAGGCAGTTATATTGCCGTTTTTTGCTCTTGCTTATTCTTTCTTTTTTTCGCCTGTTTCATTATGAATAACTCTGATTCTGTTACCAGCACTCCAGCAAAAATGACGAGGCCTCCCATAAGTACCTGGAAATTAAGGGCTTCCTCTCCCATAAATATTGCTATAGCATAACCCCAGAGACTTTCTGTGGACATAAGTATCGCGGCATGGGTGTCGGGAGAATATTTCTGTGCCACAGGCTGTATCAGGAAAGGAACCACTGTCACGACCAGGGATACATACAAAAAGAACATCCAGAAGTCTCTGCCAAGATCTGTTAGCCTCGGGAAGGGTTCAAAAAGCAAAGCTACAAAAGTCGTCAAAAATGCTGCACTTACAAAGGAAACAACTGCATAAGCCAGAGGATCCATACGCCGGCTGAAGTTACCGACCAGGATCACATGAAAGGCTACCGTAAAGGCCAGCCCGAGAGAAAGGGTATCTCCCAGGTTGAAGGACATGCCGGGGGTAAAGGCCATTATAAGCAGACCGGCTGTTGTAACCACCGCACCTGCAAGACTGAGCCTGCCAGGAGATCTTTTGTAGAGTATGGCGAACATTATCGGTACCAGTATCACATTTATACTCTGGATAAAACTCTGTTTCCCCGGAGTTGTAAAAACAAGACCGAAAATCTGGAACAGAAAGGTAATAGCAAGGGAAAAGCCACCAAGACAGGATAAGAACAGATCCTTTACGTCAAGCCTTGATATCCTTTTCCAGAATATGCTCAGAACAACGGCAGCGCTTAAAAGAAAACGAAAGGAAAGGAGCCACATCGGACTCATTGACCTGAGAAGAAAGCTGGAGACTCCGAAACCGGAGCCCCAGAAAACTGCGATCATTAACATAGACACATCTGAAAGAATAACCTTCCTGTCCTGCAGGTTCAATTACAGACCTCCCCGGGTAAATTCAGATACTGGTGACTACGTAACTATTTCCTGTCCAATCGAGGAATTTCAGAAGGTCACTGAAGTTTATAGTAAGGGTCTGGGTGTTGTCATTTGGATGGAAATTTATTTTCTCTTCTTTTTTTAACTCTTCGTCGACAAAGACCTTGACCTTTTTTTCAGTGTCATTAATTAGTCCGAAAGGAGAAACGGAACCTGGTGTCAGCCCGAGATATTTCATCAACCTTCGAGGAGAGGCAAAACCGAGTCTTTTCTTTCCTATGACGGACTCAAGGACCTTGAGATCAAGCATTTTGTCGTGGTCTACTATAACAAGATAGTGGGAACGCCCCTTGTCATCCCTAAGGAAAAGGTTTTTAACCCTCGAACCTTCAAGGAGATGGCTATACTCCTCTGCCTCTTCAGCCGTATATACCGCAGGATGCTCAGTAACCTTGTAAGGTATTTCAAGCTCTTCAAGAACCTTGTAAACTTTCTCCTTTTCTGACATAAGATCACATCCTTAAAACAATGATTCCACGCCGCTTCCGGCGCTCAGCCACTGAAGTATAACAAAAAATCTTTCAGCTTACATGGTTTAATGTCCTCAGTATCAATCACCATTTAAAAAACTGCCTAACCATGTCTTATATCAGCCCTGACACTATAAAAAACGGGGAACTCTCTGTATAAAGCTCCCCGTTTCTGTTACAAAATAAATTATTTTTTCCCTGCCTTTATTAACCAGAGAGCTATCGCCACCAGAACACCCAGCCCCAATAGGCTGCTTGTAAAGCCTGACTCAAGGGTTATTCCGGAAACAATAAGCACGGCAAAGCCGATACCCATAAGGGCTTCCCCTGTTATAAGACCTGCTGCCCCGAGCACTCCTCCGTTGCCAGCAGAATCTGAACTGTCTTTCCTTATGAAATTTACAACGGTCCTGATCATTCCACCGAAGAAAATAGTCACACCCAGACTAAGGGGCAAGTACAGACCTACCGCCACAGGCATTACAGGAGTACGGAATTTGGTCTTTTTAGCTTCAAGGATCTCATCAAGAATGATCAATGCCACTGCAAGGCCTGCACCCAGGTAGACCATGGTCCAGTTCAGGGTCCCCTCGAAAACACCTTTGGTAACAGAAGCCATCAGGAAAGCCTGTGGAGCAGCAAGGGCATTTTCTGTTGCGCCAGCAGTTCCTGCTATTCCGTATGCCTTTATAAGAAGATTAAGCACGGGAACCATAACAAGAGCTGCGGAAACAGTGCCAATCATCTCGAATATCTGCTGTCTGCGAGGTGTAGCTCCAACAGCATATCCTGTTGCAAGATCCTGCATGGTATCTCCGGCAATGGCCGCTGCCATGCAAATTACTCCTGCAATGAGAACAGTAGCTTTCATTCCAAGAGCGCCGGACATTCCGAAACCCTTTAGCATAAGGGCAGTAAAAAGAAGGCTCATAATGGTGATACCTGACACAGGATTATTGGAAGATCCCACTATACCAGCAAGGTAACCTGCTATTGAGCTTCCAAAGAAACCAAGAACAAGCATAATTACAGCTGTAGCAAGTGCGATTCCTACCATGCCGATTATCTTTAGATAGAGGAAGAAAAGAGGAATGATAAAAGCAATAATAAGAACTATAACAATATTGAGGGGCATATCCTGCTCGGTTCTGAGTATCTTTTCGCCTGACTGCTTTGCCCCCACGAGTTTCATACCTGCTTTAACACCCCTGGTGATGGGTTTCCTGAGTTTTATGAGACTCCAGAGACCTCCTACTACCATTGCTCCGACTCCCATGTAGCGGATCTGGGATGACCATATGGATCCTGTAGTACTTGCGATCTCCGCAACGGTCATTCCGTCAGTTGCCATTCCCTCTGTCAGAATGGGAATACCCACGAACCATCCAATGGAACCACCGAGAAAGATCAGAAAAGCAATGTTGAAACCAACGATATAGCCAACGGCAAGAAGAGCTGTTGAAAGGTTCCCTCCGAAATAAAGCAGCCTCGATCCTAATGTGCCGGCTACCTCGTAGGATCCTCCCCAGAGCCCGATACTGCCGAGAAATTTGAAGATGGCGCCAATGATCCCACCATGAAAGATAGGTTTCGCATGGGAACCTCCCTTGTCACCTGCTATAAGCACTTCTGCACAGGCTTTCCCCTCTGGATAGGGCAGTTCTTCCTCAACTATAAAGGCCCTCCTGAGAACGATAGTGAGAAGAACACCTAATGAACCTCCAAGAGCTGCTATGATCGTTACTGTCCAGTATGGCAGTATCTGGTAAGCTCCCAATACTATCAGGGCAGGAATGGTAAATATTACACCAGCAGCCAGGGATTCCCCTGACGATGCCGCTGTCTGGACCATGTTATTCTCAAGGATATTCCTGTTCCTGAACAATCTCAGGATCGCCATGGAAACAACTGCAGCTGGGATGCTCGCACTGACTGTCATACCTGCATACATACCAAGATAGGCATTTGCAGCTCCCATGACACAGGACAGAACGACACCAAGGACAATTGCCTTGACGGTTATCTCGGCAGGTGACTTGTGCGGCGAGATATAGGGCCTGTTCTCTTTCTGTTCTTTTTGAACCATAGTACAAAAAACCCCCCTCATTAAATATAATTATGCTAATAAAATATCATTTTATGCAATTGACAGCAATTTATTTATTAAATAAAAATTTTCTAAATAAAGCCTACATTTATTTTTTGTTTTTTAAAAAGGAAGTGAATTTTTAATCTGAATAATGTAAAATTCTCTCAAACATTTGGAGGTATTATTTATATGGAATCCCTGGATCTTGTCCCACTTTTTACTTTTGTAGCAGTAACACTTTATACTCCTGGCCCGAACAACGTCAGCAGTGCTTCTATGGGACTTGTCTTTGGCTATTTCAAGACCCTTCCCTTCCACGGGGGTGTATTGACAGGATTCACGATCGTGATGTTCGCCTGCGGCATTATGTCTGGCCTTATTCTGCAAATCCTTCCATCTCTCTCCCACTGGCTACGGTGGATAGGCTGTTTTTACATTCTCTGGCTGGCCTATAAAACGCTAAAGGCAAGCTATGCTTTCGACGACGACAGGGACGTTAAAAAACTGACTTTCTTCAATGGAGTTTTTCTCCAGCTTGTGAACGTGAAGGGGCTTATCTTTGGAATTACCCTCTTTTCCACTTTTCTCCAGCCCATCGCGTCCAATCCTTTGCTCCTTCTGATCTCCACACTGATGCTGGCAGTCCTGGTACTTTCCTCACTGACTCTATGGACTCTATCCGGAACGGCTCTTAAGAGGTGGATCGCCAATCCGGCAGTGAAAAAATATATAAATATATTCCTGAGTATGCTGCTGGTGTATACAGCACTTAGCCTGCTGTTCATGAGTTGATGGGGAGAGATCAAAACCAACTTAAAAACCTGAGCTCACCACGGAGGAAGATCTGAGGTAGACGGAGGAAACCTGACACCTCTATGGAAAACCTGGATCACGAGAAAAATGATGGACCTATTTTTCACGCAGGATTTGGGTCAAGATCAACTCTAAAAGCATACCGCAGGGGGGGGCACTGAGGGATCGCTGAGTCTCGCAGAGGAGATCAAGAACTTTATTATCACCCGGGACATCTGATCAAAATAAAAGACTTTTGGCACTTCCGATTATCATGTGGGAGAAGGCATTAAATTGAGTCCACCCAAGTGAAACAGAATGGCATTTTGAACCTTTTCCTATTACGAAAAATACAGCGTTCACAGGCAAAGTTGAAAGCGACTTCAGTCTCCTACATAAACTTGCAGGTTCTATAAGGTATATATAACTTGAGTTCCCGAAGCTACCGAGAAGTGATTTCACTGTAGATCCTGATTCTGTAAAAGGTTTGTCTTACGGTCTGTCGATGTTCATCTCCAGAGAAATGATCGAACCAGTGCGGCAGCCGGGAGTTACCTGGCTGTCGGAACCTACCTGCTCTGTGAACTGAATTCTGCCCCCTTCTACCAGTGATCTGAACAGATCCGCTGAATAAGCTTTTTCGGCGCCGAAACATCCCAGTTGATCCACGGCACGACCGTTGATGGATTTGAAGACAATCTTGGGCGATTTGGTGCGCAGTATTACTTCATCATTTTCGGAATCGCAAAAGAGGACCTCCGCATAAAAGTTAGGATAAATTTCATCTTTATCTATCTCGTATAGATCATAGTACTCCCATTTCACACAATGACCGGGTAGTGACGCAGAAGCTTCCAGGCATTCCCTGCCGCCAAATTGCAACACATCTATACCGGTTGAAAGGGTGGAGACGCTGTAATCTACATCTCCTGTGTATTCCCCGGTTCGAGTACTGAAATATTCCTTAATGATCAAGTTGCCGACAAAGTATTCCTTAACCTCGTAGGTGATCTCATGCCAGACCCAGCCTCGATAGGGCTTACTCTTGAATCCTCCGTCAATAAAGACAGATCCCCTTATCGCAAGAGCCCGCGGAACAGGAATCAGTTGTTCTTCTTCCTCGCTTGTCATAAATGCCAGACTTTGCTCGAGTTGCTGCCTCTGTATGTTGATATTATGTCTTTGCCGTTGGATCTCTTTCTCAGGCGTGGAAGCAGGTGAAGATTGCAACAACTCCAACTGCGAGGGCATAGAAGGTACACCGCCTCCTCCCATGCATTGCTCCATGTATTCCCGGGTCAATTCACTCAATTCGCTTTGTAACTGAAGCAGTTCATTCATGTCTGTCAAATCCTGCATTTCCTGACTCAATTCTTCTATTCGAGCTTCCATCTCTGCACAATCGTCCTGATCTGCAGCGAACCCGATCCCCGCGAAAGAGACTGTTAAGAGCAGGATCATGAAATAGATCACATAACGCATCTGATCTTCTCCTTTTAAATGGGATGAAGGAACAAGAAACTGTTATTATTTAACATAGCGTAGAGGAAATATTATAACGAGTCAAGTCAGGCTTGTATGGTCCTTTTATTCATAGTTTTAATATGGAACCATAGGTTGATCATATGTAAAAGGAAAATGCTGCTACTTATTACGGGCAAGATCTTTGAATTCCTGCAGCTTTTCAGGGGTCATATTTCCAGAGATCCAGGTGCTGTAGACAGTGTTGTTCTGAAGAAGGGGCTCATAAGCCAGTGCGGGAACCTTTTTAAGGGCTTCGTAATAGAGGGAAGTACCCGGAATGGGAGAGAACTGGGCGGTCTTGACCCTTGCACCCAGGTCCTTTACAAAATTTATCGTGTCTTTTATACCCTGCAAACTCTGGCCTGGCAGTCCAACCAGGACGTAGGTCTCAAGATCGTTGTGGCTATAGCCAGCTGCAAGAAGATTTTCCACTCCACTTTTGTACTGCTCCCGGGAAACCTTGGAAGAGCTTTCTTTCAGCACTGCCGGATCGACGCTTTCAAGGCTCAGCCTGATAGTTCTGAAACCTGTATTGTAAAGATAATCCGCACATTTTCCGTCTATCTGTTTTACATGAAGACCGTTAGGCGTGTGAAACCTTAATCCTTCAAAATCTTCTCTAATACGGTCACAGACTGGATAGAAGTGTTCCTCCCTGTTCAAGAGAAGGGCATCGTCATAGAAGGCCACGTCCTTTATCGATCCGACATTCACCTGGAACCCTATCTCAGTTGCAACGGCCTCGGCAGAGCGCTGGGAAAAAGTCGGGCAGAGAATTTTCGATGCACAGTATTCACATCCCATGGGGCAGCCCCAGGATGTCTCTGCTACTCCATAACCGAAAGAGCCATAAAGGTCCATTGCCGGATATGGAGCCTCTACCGGCATGAATTCTGTCTGGACGTAATCTGCCCCTGATCCCGAGGCATGGTGGGAACATAACCTTGCGTATATTCCTCCGAGGGCTACAGGAACATCTGGAAATACTTCCTTAACGATATCTATGGCCCACCAGACCCCTGGATACCAGTAGGTCATTACTGAGGTAATCATAACAAGATCAGGTCTTTCGATCTCTTCAAGCCTTTTTTTGAATTCTTTCCTGGTTAATCCGAAATGATAATATCTGCGAGGTATATTTCTGTATGGTGTTGGTTTTTCTATTTCTGTACGGCGGGGTTTTTTTCTTCCGTAACTTTTTTCCTTATCTGTAGCCTCGGACACACAATCCACAAGGAATACCCTGTTGTCTCTTTCCCTCAGGAACTGCAGAAGGTAAAGAAGCCCCATGGGCTTTGCCCAGAGATCAAAGTATGCAAAATCCCTTATCGGTGGATTAATTCCAAGAACCTTTTTTCCCTTCAGAGATCGTATCAATGAATAAATGTTCGACATAGCAAATCAGCCCTACAGGATCGTCAGCACTCGTAAAGGGAATTTGTGGGATACAGGGGATCGCAGGTTACATTAACACCGACCTTTCTCAACCCTGCCTCATCACCTGGAGTCGGCATGTGGGATAGATGCACTTCACATCCTCTCAACTCCTTGATCTTCTCAACTGCTGCCGCTGCTGCCGGATTTCCGGCTGAACTTATACTGAGGGATATAAGAGTTTCCTCCAGATCCAGTCCGACCCTGGTCTCCTGCAAAATATCCTTTTTTACATATTCAAGGGACTGGATAACAGTGTTAGGGAGAAGATCTATACCATCAGGTATCCCGGCAAGTTCCTTTGCGGCATTCAGAATAAGGCTTGAACTTGAATGCAGGAGAGGAAAGTTCTTGCCTGTAACTATCCTTCCATCCGGAAGTTCAAGGGCTGCTCCGGAATAGATCCCGTCAACTCCCTTGCCCTTTTTCTCGGCCATCTTGACGGCCTCCCGGGCAGCCTGGACAACGGCTCTTTCCTCTATTTTTATACCAAGTTCATCCATGAGAAGCTCTATTTTCTCAACTACCTGTTTTTCTCCTGTTCCAAGTGCATATTCACAGGAATAGCTGAAATATCTGCGGATTATTTCCTGTCTGGAGGCTTTTCGAACCAGCTCATCATCGATGATACCAAAAGCGACGCTGTTTACTCCCATATCGGTGGGAGATTTATAGAAGGAAGAAGTGCTGGTTATCCTCTCGAGGATCCTCTTCAGCAGGGGGAAAGCCTCGATATCCCTGTTGTAATTGACGGTCTTTTCGTTGTAAGCCTCGAGATGGAAGTGATCTATAAGGTTCACATCACCCAGGTCTGCAGTAGCCGCCTCGTAGGCAACATTAAGTGGATGTTTAAGGGGTAAATTCCACACCGGAAAGGTCTCGAACTTGGCATATCCTGAACGGATACTTTTTTTGTAATCATGATAGAGCTGGGAAAGGCAAGTTGCGAGCTTGCCACTTCCAGGACCGGGGCCGGTTACCACAACAATTGGCCTTTCAGTTTCTATGTCGGGATTTGCCCCGTAACCCTTGCTGCTGACTATTGCATCTATGTCTGTGGGGTAACCTATAGTTGCCTTGTGGGTATATACCTTGATCCCTCTTCTTCTGAGGCGATTGCGGAACTGAACAGATGTTGGCTGTCCTTCAAACCTTGTTATGACAACTCCTGCTATCTTAATGTGTCTCTGGGTCAACTGGTCGATCAGCTTAAGGACCTCGGCGTCGTAGGTTATTCCGACATCGGCCCTTATTTTACGTTTTTCGATATCCCCGGAGTAAACGCAGATTATCACCTCGAGGTTATCCCTGAACTCCTGGAGAAGTCTCATCTTTACACTGGGGTCGTAACCTGGCAGGACTCTCGCCGCATGGGAGTCATGAACAAGTTTTCCGCCAAATTCTATGTAAAGTTTGTTGTTATGTTCTTTGACCCTCTCAAATATGGCTTTGGTCTGTTTTTCGAGATACTTTTCATTGTCAAAAGCTCTACCTTTAATCATTTTAAACCCCCGTATGAAAAACAAGCAATTACCAGGAACTTCCCCTACCTGCACAAGCAACTGGAACAGTTTATCATCAAGTCCATTTTTTTCAACATAGAATCCAAGGTATAACTATGACATCCAGGACAGATGACACAGAAAAAGTGAATTTTACAACGGAAAAGGGAGTTTATTTGATAATAACACGAACATTAGCACCCTATGCTATAATTTAACAGACTATCTGACTTGCTTATCACCTGATCATGGTGCTATTATCTTAATTACAAACGAGACCTTTAAAGGAAGCAAACCCATCGAAAGATGGCGACGCTAAGTCACGGGGCTAAAGCGGGTCTGTATTCTTTTGCGGTTTTGCAAGAGCATAACTGTTTGATTCCAGAATACAACATCGACGTAAGCCAGCCGGACTGCCTTTAGAGGTCTTTTTGTGTGCTATGATTAAGAAGTTCCTTCAAAAGACCTTCCAGAACCTCAGCAGAAATAAATTCAATTTCCCATACCGCAAATGTCTTATATCATTGATTTCTGTTAGAATGGTCGGGAATTTTTGACCGCTAATGGAGGTTATGTTCTTGGATATTCTTGTACTCGTAGTATTTCTCGTACTCGGCATTGTTATCGGGCACTCAGGAATGCTCCCTCAGATAGTCACCAATTCAATGGACTGGATCCTGATGCTTGTTATCTATATCCTTCTTCTTGTTGTAGGGATAGAGGTGGGAACTTACAAAGAAGTTCTACAAAACCTTGATGTAATTGGTTTTAAAGCAGTCCTCTTATGTATAGGAAGTATTGCCGGAAGCGGCCTCTTGTGCATGGCTGTAATGAAAAGAGGATAAATGATGTATATTCTTCCGGTTATTGTTCTCGGAATAGGTATAGCAGCGGGATTTTTTGGATTTATTCCCCAGAACATGCTCGAAACAACTGATGGAGTTATTAAAGGCATGGTAATGCTGATCTGTTTTGTCATAGGACTCGATATGGGCAAGGACAGGACTCTCTGGAAAAATATCAGGGCCATGGGAAAGAAAGCCTTCATCATACCAGTTACTGCAACGATCGGAGCAGTCATAGGCGGCATTATCGCCGGGAAACTTGCCGGAATACCCCTTTCCGTAGCGACTGCATCCGCTGCGGGCGGAGGCTACTACAGCCTGACTACCATCCTGGTAAAAGACCTTGCAGGGCCCGAAGCTGCAACTATAGCCTTTATCTCGAACATGCTGAGGGAACTGACCGTAATGACAGCAACTCCCCTTCTCGTGAAGCTCTTTGGCCGCTGGGGAGCTGTAGCTGTGGCTGGCGCGACAGCTATGGACACATCCCTGCCATTCATTGTAAAAAATGCCGGAAGGGAAATGGCAATAGCCGCTTTCGTTTCCGGTGTCCTCCTGACAGTTGCCATGCCGGTGTTAGTACCCTTGTGTTATAAAATATTCTAAAGGCATGTTTTCCAGAAGGATAAACTTTTATCCGGCAGGTTCCTTAATGCAAGGAATTAATGATATATAAACCTGTTTGAGCTGGTCTTTTCTTGCTACTCTTTCGCTAAGGACATAAACTATATGTAATATTCCCGATCGACTGGAGTGAAAACCACATTGGAGATAATGCAAACAGGCGGACCTGTAATATGGATAATCGCCTTATGTTCGGTAATTGCACTGGCAATTGTGATAGAAAGGCTTTTCTTTTTTGCGAGATCGTCATCAAATCCGGAGAAACTTGAGATCGAGCTGTGCAGCGCCATCTACGAAAATGATCCCCGCAAAGCCTCCAAGCTGGTAAACAGCAGGGACAGTTCCATTCACAGGCTCTTTCGTGCAGGGGTCTCCCACTGGAAAGTAGATCACGAGGCTATGAAGATGCTCCTCGAACAGGAAGTCCGCAGGGAGATATACAGATGGGAGAAGGGCCTTAATATCCTGGCGACAATAGCCCGTGTTGCCCCACTTCTCGGTCTTCTCGGCACTGTCCTGGGAATGGTTGAGATCTTCAGGGAACTGGCAGGTTCTCAATCTGCACCAATGATAGCCCTGGCAGGAGGAATATGGAAAGCCCTATTGACCACAGTGGCGGGACTTTCTGTAGCAGTTCCAGTGATACTCTTCCACACTTTTCTTAGTTCAAGGGTGGACAACCAGGAGGAGACTCTCAACAGGGGATCTGATTTTCTTCTCAGAGAACATATTCTTCGTTACGACTCTTTTTCGGGTTTTCCCGCTTCTGAAGGAGAATCTCCGATATCATGAGAAAGTCCAGGAGGAGAAATTCCCCTGAAGTTGAACTCACTCCTCTTATCGATGTTCTGTTCATCCTTATAATATTCTTTGTTCTGACAACATCTTTTATAAAGAACCAGGTGGAGGTGGACCTTCCAAAAGGACAGGGAGAACCTCTATCTGGCAAAACTGCAGTGATATCTGTAACAGTTGAAGGGAAATACAGTATTGAAGGGAAAGAAGCTTCTGTAGAGGATATTCTGTCCTATGCCTCAAGGTCCGAGCAGGAAGGCAGGAATATTGTCATAGTAGGCGACAGAAGATCCCACTACGGTGCCGTTGCATCTCTGCTGGACTACCTGAGAAACCGGGGGGTCTCCTCAGTGGGGCTGGCCCTCGAGGGAGGTTCTTCTCCGTGAAGAGGCTTGCCCTTGCCATAATGTTGAGCCTCTGTCTTCATGTCATGGTAATTGTGGCCTTTGGAAGGACAGATGCTCTGGTCCTTAGCGGTGAAAATGCAACGGCTCCAACAAAGGTAGTGCTAATGGGAAACATGTCTTCAGTTGAGGCAGAAGGGGAAAAAGCAAGCGAGAAAAAACTTCCCGAAACGAAGGAAACCTCGGGTACGGCTGAAAATAAAGATAAAACTCAAGAGATCGCTTTAGCAGAAAAAGATAATGCCCCCGTCGAAAAAACTTCCCCAGTGCCCGAAAAGCAGGAACAGACTTCTCCAAAAGAAATAATAAAGATCGAGAAAAAGGAAGAACCCAGGCCTCTAAAAAAGGAAAACAGACAGTCAAGTGTAAAAAATAAAGAGACAAAGAAGGTTACCGAACCACAGAAAGCAAATACACCCTCAAAAACCGGCGAAATTGATCCGGAGAGAGAGAATAATGCTGAAAAAATAAATGGAAAAGCTGAAAAGAAACTCACCGAAACAGACCGTAAACTTCAGGATCTTCTGGTAAATGTCCAGGGACAACCGGGGGAAAGTAATGAATCGAAAAAAACCGGAACCACTGAAAAAGAGACTGAAGAACAAAAAAATGTAAAGGATGCTGTTCCTCGACAGATCACAGAAGAAGATGTGACAAGGAGGATCAAACCGGATTACCCAAGGGCCTCAAGGCTAAGGCAGGAAGAAGGCACAGTGGTGATAATTGCACAGATATCAGGAGGCAGGGTAACTGAAGCAGAGATAGAATCCTCCAGCGGGCACGAAAGACTTGATCATTCTGCCCTCAAGGCGGTAAAAAGATGGCAATTCAGCATTCGCGGCCAGGAAAAAGTCAGGATACCTGTTGTTTTCAGGCTTAACCTCTAAAAGAGATCTTTCAAATACTCAACAAGGGAATGGATATCAGGATATTCCCCGGTCTTTTCTCCTTTTTTCAAAACAGACCAGGACAGGGTTTCCTCTTTTTTTTCTATCCTTACAGTAATGTTTGTACTGACACCGCCTCGAACTCTGAAGCCATTTCGCTTGAGTGCTCTTGCTGTCCAGTAAACTGCCTGACCACTACCCTCAAGGGAAACATCACCCCGAAGTGCAGTAGCTGAGGGATAATTTCCGGTGACGGGATCAAAAACAAGCTCTTCAGTCGAAAAGGTTCGCTGTATTTCTCCCTTAAGGACAAGATCCTCGGGTGATCCATCAATTATCCCCTCCGAGGGATTGAAAAGCCATATTCTGTCTGCAAGATCAATGGCCAGTGAAATATCGTGGATCGCCATTATAATGGTCATGCCTTTTTTCCCAGAAAGCCTCTTGAGGATCTGAAGTATTTCAACCCTCCTGACAAGATCCAGAAAGGCCGTTGGTTCATCAAGGAAAAGTATCTCAGGTTCCTGGGCGAGGGCTCTTGCCACCATTATCCTCTGTCTTTCTCCATCACTTATCCGAAGAAAATCCCTGGATGTAAGATGTTCTGCCTTAACCTCCCCAAGAACCTTTTCAACAACACTTCTGTCGGAACCTGACAATCTCCCCTTCCAATCCGTATGTGGGAATCTCCCGAGAGCCACTATGTCAAAAACTGAAAAACCGGCAGGATCCCTTCTTTCGGTTGAGACTACGGCAACTTTCCTGGCTTTCTCGATCCGGGACCAGAGCTTTATATTCCTGCCTTTCAGGATCACATTCCCTTCAACAGGGTGTTGCACTCCTGCCAGAGTCCGAAGGAGTGTGGACTTTCCGACACCGTTGGGCCCAACGAGACAAATAAATTCACCAGCCCTGGCTGATATATCAATACCTGAGGCGATAACTGCCTTTTTGTCTGTATATCCAATTGCCAGATCCATAGTCTCGAGAACTTTTGCTGTAGAGGAAGAGCTATCCTGAAACATGCTGGTACCTCGCTATGATCCATATAACGACAGGTGCACCAATAAGGGAAGTTACGGCATTAAGCGGAAGAGCTGTTCCACTTCCGGGCAGATTTACGGCTATATCAGCGGCGAGAGCCATGATAGCCCCAGTCAAAATACACCCTGGGATCAGTAATCTGTGATCTCCGGTCCTGATAACATTTCTGGCAAGGTGAGGCACTGCGATACCAAGGAAAGCGACAGGACCGCAGAATGCTGTAACAGTACCCGCAAGTACTGCTGCTATAACTATTGCAACAGAGCGAAGAACCTTTATCTCAACTCCCATTGTGGCAGCGTAGGATTCCCCCAGGACAAGGGCATTTAGCTGTTTTGCCATTGGAAAGGAAAAGACGAGACCGGTCAGAATAACTGGAGCCATTACAGTAAGGTCCCCCGCCGAGGAGGTGGAAAAACTGCCAAAACTCCAGGCAAGGTAGGCCTGTACCCTTTCGGCAAAACTGAAATGTATGAGAACACTCACCAACGCGTTCACAGCATATCCGAACATAATACCCATCACCAGAAGTACTGTATTGCTGGAGATCCTTCTTGCAGCCACAAGGACCATGGCCATGACAAGGGCTGAACCTGTACTTGCCGCGAGGACAACTCCTATGTCTCCTGTAATTCCTCCAGCAACGAGAAAAGAAGCTCCTGTAGTTCCGGCTGCCATCATCACAAGGGCAACACCGAGACTGGCACCGGAATTAATACCAAGCACAAAGGGTCCTGCAAGGGGATTCTGAAAAAGGGTCTGCATGAACAGACCGCTCACTGCCAGGGCAGCTCCACCGAGACAGGCAGTTACAGCCCTGGGGAGTCGAAGAGCGATCACGATATCCTGCCAGGCCTTGTTGGAAATCTGGCTTCCCCCCAGGATACCTATAATATCTCCGAGGGGGATCCTCACCGAACCATGGGCAAGGTCCAGAAGAAAAAGAAAAACTGTTATTGAAGCAAGAAAAAGAAATATTATACCCTGTTTTCTAAACTGAAAAACTTCCCTTCCTTCAGGCTTTGTCCTTTGATAACCCCTTGCTTACTCCTGGTTTTCGTCCTGCCATTTCAGCTTTCTGTAATACACGAGCCTGTGATCTGGTAATATCTCCGGATGGAATACGGAGACCAGATCTTTGAGCAGTATATCCGGTCTCATCACTCCGGACTGATGGTAATCGTTTCCTCCGTTTTTCCGATATCTTGCAGTGTTGTTATATACCTGTTCTGACCTGAACGCCTTGAAAAGAAAGTACCGCTCATCCTCTCTCAGACCGTCATCAAGGGTTTCCCACAATCCCGGATTTATCCAGTAATCCGCACGGGCAGCCTTTTCCAGAACAGTCTCGAGATCCAGTGGTATACTCCTGTCTCCCTCTGCATGTGCCCAGGGGTAACTGGCCCCTGAATCCTGGAGAAGGTGGGAGAACCAGTTATCACCGGCGGGAACATACCATGTCCCGCTCATGGCCTTGTTCACAAGCACAGAAGGTCTCCGACGGGCTGATGATGCTTTTTCCACCAATGACAGATAGTTATTCCTGACCTTTTCAAAGAGGTCGGAAGCCCTCTCTTCCCGACAGAAAAAAAGTGAAAGATATTTTATCCATTCTGCTCTGCCAAGGGGAGTTTTCTCAAGGTATTCACTCATGTAGACAACCTTAATGCCGATCTTTTCAAGTCTTTTGAAATTATCTACCTCCGACGGACTGAAGGCATAGGCAAATACAACGTCCGGAGCAAGCCTTATGACCTCCTCGAGGTCAAGATTCATTCCTTCACCAACTTCCGGGAGGTTGACCTCGTACTCGTCGGGAGAATATACGTATTTCCGGCCTCCAAGACCGACCAGTGAATCTGTTACTCCAAGTTGCCTCATAAAAGCTAAATTTACAGTGGTGGTGGAGACACTTCTTCGTACCGGCACCTCCACGGTAATAAAATTATCAAGCCCCGCAGTCTCCGTATCTGTACCCCGAGGAACGAGAAGATACCTCGCAGGCTCAACTGCCCCCGGATAAGGGTTTTGAAGAGTTACGAGTATAGAGTTTTTATGCTCTTCAACAGTAAATTCCTCAGCATCTGTGATCTTCAGATCAGTAGCAAAAGCTTTGTCCTCGCTCCACAAAAGCAGAAAAAAAGCGGCAGCAAAAGCAGCAAAAACCGCGACGGTCCTTTTGATCATGTTCTTTAATCCGGTATCCTTTCCGCAGATCAGAACTGGTAATCCCACGTCAAATAAAACCTCGCCTCAGGACCATAGTATCTAGTCCCAAAACTTTTTGAATCCTGGACAAAATATTCTTTGTCAAAAATATTGTACCCTTCCAGTCTGAAGGTTCCTCCACCTGTTGTGTAACTCAACCTGGCATCTACAGTTGTCACATCTCCCTGAGACCTCTGCCCCATACCTTCTCTCTGGTCCTCACGATCTCCCAGGTAATTTACTGAGAGCTCCCCGGAAAGGGGACCTCTGTCATATGCTATAGCCGCATCGATGTCCCAGGTGGGAGAACCACCCTTTAACCATTTCGATGAGGCGTCGTTTTTTTCTTCGGCTTTCATCCATGTTGCACCAAGGAGAAAATCCCAATTATCGGACAACCTGAAACTGCGGCTTGTTTCAATACCCCAGGAACGAAATTCGGAAATGTTAGTATAAAAACCGTTAGACCAAATAATTTTGTCTTCCATGTCCAGATAAAAAAGGCCGAGAGACCATTGTCCATTAAAAGATCCGCCCTTAATACCAAGCTCATAACTCCAGCCTTTTTCAGGTTTCAGTAAAACATTAGGACCCTCTGCAGGAGGATAGAATTCAGAAAGTTCATATAAACTTGGCATGGCAAAGAAACGCCCGGCAGACAGATACCATAGGTTACCGTCGCTGTTCTGCCAGCTCAGGGATACCTTGGGTATGAGCTCATCATAATCTTCGGCACCGTCCTGATCCCAGAATTCGTACCGTAGCCCTGTATCAACGATCATTTCGCCTATAGGCACTGAGAACTCAACAAATGGCGCATAGTTATTTCTTTTTCGGTTAAAATTCTTGGAATCATTGTAAAAATATTGCATGTCTTCGTTCCTGTAGGCTATTCCCCAGGACATAAGGAATTTTTCGAAGAACTCCTGCCTTGAATATTCCGCCCCCCATGAAGTATCTTTAACTTCAGTCTTGCTTATACCATATTCGCTGTCCTGAGCAAGATCTTTTTCCTGTTTATCCCTATAAATAATAAAACGACTGTTACTGCCCTCCCAACTAAGGGAAAAACGATTATAGTCATTTTCCTGTCTCTGATTAAAGCCCAGGTAAGTCCATTCGGAAGAATATTCACCCCATGTGGCCGAAAAATCCACAGAACCGGAGCTCAGAGAAAAACCTCCTGTATCATTTTTATAGTCAAGGTTTTTGTCCTCAAATATTCCAGAAGAATTTAAATACTGAAGCAAGGGTGATTCATCCTCCTGTCGGTGACTGTACCAAATTCCAAAATTCAACTTTTCCCCAGGTACAGAGGCCCAGAAGGAACTTTCCTTTCTGTCGTGGGTACCGCCTCCAAGGGAAAGGCGTATCTCCTGATCGCCGGGTTTTCTGGTTATTATGTTAATTACACCCGCAGCAGCCATAGAACCGTAGACAGCAGATCCTGCTCCTTTTATAACTTCTATGCGTTCTATGTTTTCCAGAGGAAGAGATCTCAGGTCCACGGCTGCAGCACCCGCGACATGACTGGTTTTGTAATAGGGCATGCCATCCACCAGGAAAAGTACTTCGGTCCTGAGTCCCCTGATCTCAATAAACTCTTCCTGGCTGTTTCCAGCTCTTGTCCGGGTGGATATTCCCGGAATATCCGAAAGTACTTCGCTGATCTTTGAAGCACCGCTTTTTTTGATATCTTCCCTTGTCACAACATAGGCCGGAGCGGGAAGTTCATCAAGATCCGTATAAATTCTTGAACCTGTTACAACTTCCTCCTCAAGAGTCAGTACCTCTTTCGTGTTCCCTTCAGCATTTCCTGCCACCAAAACTGCCAATACCGTTAAAAAAATAAAACCCTTTCTGAACATTCAGATCCTTCCTCCTCCATAAAATAACTTCTCCTGGAGGGCAAAAAGCAGGCCCTGAAGGCCTGCTTTTAAAACAGAAAAAGCACTTTCCAGCCCTCGTGAAAAGTATCTGCGCGGTTCCAGGCAAGTATCCGGACTTGGAATCTTCCTCCATGCCCGCCTTCCCGGGAGAGTTCCCAGTGGCGATGTGGGCATTTCGTCATCCTTACCGTAGCGGGGCTGTGCCGGAATTTCACCGGCTTCCTTAAACCTGTAACACAACAACTATTAAACTGTTGCATTCACTTTAAATGCATAACAAGTTTACATCAAGAGTTATAGTAGTCAAGAAAAATGGTTTTTCAGGAATAGCACGGTATTGGAGGGCGAAATCTTTGTATGTTCCCTTGAAAAGAAAAAGACTTACTGGATAAAATTTGATAAAGTAAAGAGCCCGGAATATCCGGGCTCTTTTTTAGGGGGTTAGTGATCGGTGTTATAGTGGCGTTCCGTTCTCAATGCCTATTATGGAATAAGTTTACTCTTTTTCCACCAGTATTTATATCTAACCGGTAATATGTAATTATACCTATATGAAAAAATACCTTTGAACATTGACATTTATCTGCTCTTTCACTTGAACATCTTTATTTCCACAAATCTTCACAGGCATTCCTGTTTCAGAAAATATATGAAGCAGGCCGGGCATACGCCCGGCCTGCTTCAACTTGTAAATCTATTAGTTTGAGGTTTCAGATGATTTCAGGCTTTCCAGGTAGTTGTCAAAATGCCAGTCAGAAATGTCGTTTCTGATATCCTGCATCTTTTCATGAAGCTGCCTCATAAGGTCAAGATCAGGCTCTTTCTCAAGCATTTCCCTTCTCATGTCAAGATGGATCTTCTGCATCTCAGTTACCTGATCTTTCAGCTGATCCGGAATATCCTGACTCCTGAAACCTCTTGTATTACCGTACATACCCTTAAAACCATCTTCCTGCTTTGAATCCATTCTCTGACCCCGAGATCCCCTTGTCATTCTGGAACCGTCGTTATCGCTGTTAACCCTGTTCATATATCTGGGGCCGTCACAATCGTAACCACCACGACCGCTATCACTCATACCTCCATGGGCAAAAACCACTCCTGAAACCAGAACCAAAGCAAGTACTGCAACTGAAACTACTACCAATGTTTTTCTCATATCTTTAACCTCCCGAAGTTTCTTATATTTTTACCCTTAACTGACTGAAAGTATATTCCGGGAGGGACTTTCCTTCATCTGCATAAAATACTATCCCCGGGTAGTTAAAACTACTGGTTTCTATTTTGCAATTCCTTAAAGATACTTACTCCTGAGCTGGTACCTATTCGGTCTGCCCCCGCCTCTATAAAAGCAAGGGCATCTTCAGCGGTTCTAATGCCACCAGAGGCTTTCACTCGTGCTCTTTTACCTACAGTTCTTTTCAGAAGCTTGACATCCTCCAGAGTAGCGCCTCCTGAACTGAAACCAGTTGATGTCTTTACATAATCTGCTCCGGCCTGCACTGCCATTTCACAAGCTCTTTCCTTCTCGCTGTCCTTCAAAAGACAACATTCAAATATCACCTTTACTGTTTTTCCATCTGCTGCCTGAACGACAGCTCTTATGTCATCCTCAACAAGACCATACAGGCCTTCTTTCAAAGCACCTATGTTCAGAACCATATCTATCTCCAGTGCTCCCCGTTTAATTGCTTCTCTTGCCTCAAAGGCCTTAACAAGTGTCTGGGATGCTCCCAAAGGAAAACCTGATACAACACAGGTCTTGACCTTGGATCCTGACAGCTGTCCACTGACAAGTTCGGCAAAACCTGAATTAACACAAACGGAGGCAAATCCGTACTGCACAGCCTCCTGGCAGATCTTTTTTACCATGGTCCCGGTAGCATCTGCCTTTAAGAGAGTGTGATCAATATACTCTGCAATGTTCAAATCTGATTCCCTCCCTTATCAATATCTTTCTTCAGAATCTGCAGTAACCAATCCCTTCACAAGAGGTGGAAGGGTTATGCTTTCCGATCCAATTTCAAATGCTTCAAGTATTATATTCTGTGCTTCGCCATAGGCCTTCTCGTTCCTGGCATAGACAGTTGCAATGGATTTTCCTTTGTTTACCCAGTCTCCTTTTTTAACGGAAAAGACTATTCCTGTTGAAAGATCTATTGAACTGTCCTTCTTTTCCCTTCCTGCTCCGAGGACCAACGCAGCTTTGCCGATTTCTTCCGCCTGGATTGAATGAACATATCCTTCAGAGTTTGCCTCTACTGTCCTTACTACTGCAGGCTCGGGGAAAAGATCGAGGTTTCCTGCAGGTGTGGGATCTCCTCCCTGAGATATTATGAACTCCCTTAACTTGTCAAAGGCTTTTCCTGAATCCATTGCCTCAGAAAGCATCTTTCTTGCTTTCTCTGGTGACTCTGTCTTTCCGGCCATGACAACCATCCTTGATCCAAGGGTCAGACAGAGTTCAGCGAGATCATCGGGACCGTCCCCCTTTAAGGTCATCACAGCTTCCTTTACTTCAAGAATATTTCCCACAGCATAACCGAGAGGCTGGTCCATGTCCGTAACCAGGGCAACAGTCTCTTTACCTGCAGAAGAACCGATCTTTACCATCTCCCTGGCAAGATCAAAGGAAGTCTTCTCTTCTTTCATGAATGCTCCGCTTCCGGTCTTAACATCAAGGACAATGGCATCGGCCCCTCCTGCGATCTTTTTGCTCATTATGCTGCTGGCGATGAGAGAAATATTATCCACTGTAGCTGTAACATCCCTGAGAGCATAGAGCTTTTTGTC
>CAZFJG010000012.1:0-3832 GCA_964519285.1 uncultured Synergistales bacterium
GTATGCAACGTGAGGTCTGTTTGAACTGTCGTGGGTAAGTGAGGAAAAACTGCCGAATTCCGGCATGATACCGAAGTCGAGAGTTCCAGTCTGCCAGTCTGTTCCGTCGAAATAAGTGTATTTAAGCTCGGTGTACTCTGTCTCAGACAGCTGAGTTGAGCCATTATATCTTAATATTTCATTAGTTCCTGAGCCATAAGTGATGTGAGGGTTGTCTTCAAGATCCATATTTATGGAGATGCTTCCTTCACTGAGGTTTCCAACGGTATCTAATGACTTCACTATCCATTGGTCACCTGATGTTGTGGCATACCAGAGTTCATTTTCACTTACTTCTGGTTCGACAGAATTGTTAAATGTAGATTCCGGGGCTAACATTTCAGGGCTTTTTATAAAAGCGATGTGAGGTTTTCCTTTCTGGTCGAAATCGAGAGTGCTGTCGTATATTTGGAGGTAAAGATCGGAAGAAAAAACAGTCTGGATGTCCCATTTGCCTTTTTGTAATATTCCATACTTTAGGGAATTATCAAAGTCGTTGAAATAACAGGCAGCAGGAGTATCATCCTGATCCAGGGTCAAGGCGATGTTACTTGCATAAGCATTTTCAACAATGCGGAATGTCCAACCATCTCCCTGTTTTTCAAGGTGCCAGAGAGTTTCTTCTCCCCTGTTGTACTCAAGGTCTGTTTCATAATAGGGATCGATATAATCTGTGATGATATGCACTATCCCATCTTCTGCCACTGCAAATGCGAAATTGCGGCTTTCAGCGGGAGTTTTTTCAAAAGACCATTTATCTCCAGAGAGGACTCCGTATTTCAGATTTTCTGACTCGTAATCTGGGAAAACAACGTGGGGTACATCATTTCCATCAAGGCCGAATCCTGACCAGATTCTTGAAGGGAGTATTTTTGATTCTTCAAGTGATCCAACTCTAATAATATCTGCTGAAGCAACTAACATTTTTTGCCAATTTGATCCGTCAGAGTAAGCATAATATACTTCTCTGTTACCGGAAGAATATACCATGTGGGGATTTTCGGCCGAATCCAGGTCTATTTGAGGAGAATAACCTTTAGGAGCTCCTGCTGGCGGAATGGTGTCTGAGTACCAGGTGTTTTCGTTTAAATAGGCGTACTTGATATCTGCGTTAATATAGTCAGGGTATGAAACAACGGGAGAGTTTGAAGGATCAAGCTCTACCTCAAGAGATGGCGAGAAGAAAAAAGGAAAGATGTCTGATGAGGTTATTAGTTCAGGAGTTGTCCATCGTCCATTTTCGGACTTAACGTACATTACGCTGTTACCGTTATTTCCGGTATAGGCAATATGTACTTCACCGTTGGTATCTGATTTTATGGAGGAAAATTCACCTGTGTAATCAGCAGAGTCTACCACTGAGGTTACCCAAAGGTCTCCTGAGAGAGTAGCAAAATTCAGTTTCTCGTTGCTGTCCTGGTAACTAATCAAGGGAGTTCCATTATTTGTAGTTATAGCATGGCTTGAGTTTGCAGTTGAATCTACTGACACAGGTTCTGCCCAGCCTTCTCCGTTTAAGAATGTGTAATAGAGAGTACTCTCTGGGTCATTCGTTTTGAAAGAAAAATGGGCAGTATCATTCTGATCGATGGCCATATAACAGGTGGTTTCGCTTACCGTTGATGCTACAGTTTCAATCTGCCAGTTTCCACCGGATTTCGAGGCATATTCTACGTTTCCGGAATAACTGTAACCCATATGTGGCAGGCTTTCAGAGTCAATTTCAATTGAAATATTATTTGTAAAACTATTTCCTTCCTTTACTGTTTCTGTATTCCATTCTGTTCCGTCGAACCAGATATAGTTTATTGTCCCCGGGCCACTTATACTGTTAGAGGTAAAATATAAATCACTATCCATAAGTATGGTGGCTATGTGTGGATTGTTGTTCTTGTCAAGGGCAAGAGATATAGCGCTGAAAGGGAAGAAGCCTTCATTGTTTTCATAAATAGTCTGGACTACCCAGTCTTCTTCTTCAAGAACTGCATAATTAATACTGTGAAGGTTGTCAGAAAAGAAGGCTGCATGGAGTTTTCCCTCAGTATCATATGCGATAGACGATCCTGGTCCGTGGATGCTGCCTTCATCGATAGTCTCTATAACAAGGTCTGCAGCAAAGGCAGGAACAAAAAAAAGCAAAAGTAAAAAGGTAGCAAGGCACAATTTTCTCATTATTCATCTCTCCTGGTATTGGTTTTGTGGGCTCCTGGGTGTTGATCTTTACTGCGAAGAGCAGATTTGTCCTGATACTCACCTCCTGGGGGAATGGCCTTTATGACTGATTTTAACTTCAGGTGCATAAATATAGCGGGTTATTTAAAATTTTCAAAAGTTCATGGAGGTTGCTAAATTATACATAACTGAAACTTATAACAAAAGAGAGTATTTTAAAAACATATAGATCCGCCGTAAAGTTTTTCTCCGGCGGATCTATTATATTTCAGCTAAGCAGACGGATTTTCTTTTTAATGTTAGTCCTGAAATATTGTGTTTTCAGGACTAATATTTTACCTCATTTTGAAAAATCTCTACTCCTGATCAGTTTTTTCCCTGTAGGATATTTTCAGCTCTGCTTCTTCTGGAGAAAGGCTGACACATGAAAAGGTCTCGATTCCCTCTAATAATCTGTTCATGATCACTCTTCCTGTTGCAAGTGAGGGGTCCGGTTTGAAAGACTGGGCCATGATAAAAAGATCGTTCAGAACTGGAAGCATGTCCTTGACAGATATGGCGAGAAGGCCATAATTTTCCATGTCAAGAAAGGGTTGAAGGTTTTCGGGGATATCTGAAGGTTTGTTCAATCCGTAAGCATCGAGTATTCCCAGAAGAAGTTCATTTTTTCGGGATGCTACTGTAAGAGTGATGAACTGGTTCATCGAATAGGCCTTCTCCCATCCCTCAAGGGGAATTTCCTTTACAGGAAGATCCATTGCGAGATTCGGGAAAAGGGATGCGAATTTTGTGGTAATATCCTCTTTTTCAGGCCTAAGGCTCAGGTATAGTCCCGGTATCCTGCCTATCACACTTCCTGCTTTGCCTCCCATAACTACTGAAGCTTCTCCTGTAAAGAGGTCTATTATGTCCTGGAGGGTGATGCTGTATGCTCTTTCAATTTCATCGAGAGCTTTCCTGGTATCCTGGTTTTGGGGTCCTGCAAGAAGGGATTTTACATAGTCCCTGTCCAGGCCTTTCATTTTTCCGAGAATAAAACCAAGTATCCTGTCTCCACCATAAAAATTTTGAGTGCCGGAGACAAAGGACATGTTCTGGATCTTCTCTTTATCCAGAAATAACCTTGCAGCATTTGAATAGATCTTGACAATGGAATCGTTTCCCTCCGTGTAGAATGCAGTATCAAACACGAGAGGTTCATCTGACTGAATTGTTGCTTCCTCTTCCTTAACGACCATTCTCAGGGTCTGATTGTCAATAGTGGCATATATGAAGTTTTCGTGCTGGTAATGCCTTTCCGGAAGATATCTTTTTTCTTCTTCTTTTGCCGCTTCTATCATTTTCGCCAGTGACTGCTCTGATGTTGATGCTATAACGTAGGAAGGTTCACTTTTATACAGGGCTGTGAATAGCGTCAGTCCTGTATCTGTATCCATCAGCTGGTAGAGACTTTCTGCTTCGGATCCGAGGTCTATTGTGTATGGGAACATCACAATATCCGGATTGGTCTGGACAAGCTGATCCACGAAAGTATCTATCAGTTCTTTCGGTTCGGAGCTGTCGATACCAAGAGCTCCCCAGAATCTTGGCTGCACTGACATGCCATCTGGTCTTATGGATA
>CAZFJG010000012.1:3932-27604 GCA_964519285.1 uncultured Synergistales bacterium
CCAAGAGCTCCCCAGAATCTTGGCTGCACTGACATGCCATCTGGTCTTATGGATAACATGAAGAGTGAATCTTTAACGAGGGGCGCAAATTCCTTTAATCTCAAGGAGATCTCCCGGGCCATGGTGTCAGCCTGACCTGTCTCTGGGTAGATGTCCTTGAACAGGGAAGACACAAAATCCATAGTTTCGGCTGTTTTTTCCATGCCTTTTCCGATATCCTCAAAACCCGTCAGAAATATATTGGACAGGTTTTCTTCCTGGGGCATAAAGCTTGCGGCGGTATATTGCGCTTCTATTGCCGGTTGCCGGATCAGCAATCCCCCTGTAACTGCAAGAGCAACAAGAACTGCAATGATAATAAATTTTTTCATTAAGCTAACCTCCAAAAAAGATCTGTAATTGCATTATCTCAGAAAAAAGAAATTTTTTCCTGGAAATGTTATTAAACGGATCTAAGGTATTTACGTAAAAAGTTGATACAATAATTGCAGAAAAATTTAACAGAAGTGACAAGAATATAGTTAAGTTCTTGTTTTTAATTCTAATAGGAGGTGCATCTATGTATCAATTCAAGATTAAACCGTCTATATATGAGTTTGGGACTGTATCCGAATTCGTGGATAACTTTGAAGTTTTCCCGGGTGACACTGTTTTTACCGAGAAGTTTTTTTATGAAAAATATCTCAAGGGGAAGCTGGACTGTAATTTTATCTTTCAGGATGACTATGGCCTGGGAGAACCAAGTGATGTGGTTATAGACAAGATACTTGCTGACATAAAGGGTAAAGACATCAAAAGGTTCATCGGTATCGGAGGTGGGTCTGTACTCGACATAACTAAACTGCTCTGTGTCAAGGATGCTACAACCACAGCAGAAATATTTGACGAAGGAATTCCTCTTGTCAGGGACAAGGGTCTTGTCCTGATCCCTACTACCTGTGGCACAGGATGCGAGGTTACCTGTGTTTCAGTGGTAGATATGACCAGGAGAAAGACGAAGATGGGCAAGAGAGTGGAGGCGAATTTCGCGGATTCCGCAATTCTTATAGATGAACTGCTGGACGGTATACCTGAAAAGGTTTTTATCTACAGTTCGGTGGATGCTCTCATTCATGCCATGGAGATATTTGTTGCGCCCACGGGCAATCCGTACAACGACGTCTTCTGTAAAGAAGCGATCAGTATGATACTCGGGAAATACAAGGTCCTCACGGAAGAGGGTCTGGACAAAAGATTCGATTACATTGACGAGTTTTTGAGGGCCAGTAACTTTGCTGGCATCGCTCTTTCAAATATAACATGTGGGGCGGTACATGCCCTTGCAATGCATTTCGGGAGCGTCTATCACGTACCACACGGAGAATCGAACGCCAGGTTCCTTACGGCAGTTTTCAACAAATATGCTGAGCTTGCTCCGGAAGGAAAACTCAGGGAACTTGCCGGAATAATCAACCAGGCCCTTGGTATAGAGGCTGACATCAGGGGTTCTTTCCAGGTTCTTGAAAAACTTATTGAAAAAATACTTCCCTCCAAAAAACTTAGGGATTATGGTGTTAAAGAAAGGGACATAGAAAGTTACGTAGACAAGGTAATAGAGACACAACAACGCCTGTTGATAAACAACTATGTCAAATTGTCAAGGGAAGACCTGATAGACATTTATCGGGAAGCCCTGTAAATTAACAAAAGGGGTGTTTATCATTTCCAGTTCTGAAGCTTTTATGATCCATGAAAATGACCGTTCCCTGGAAAGCTGGGAGGACCCCTCAAGGGGGACTTTGAAATGGAAGACCCTGGTGAGTAATGATATTACTCCCTCGGATTCAATGACTGCAGGTATAGGAGAGCTCGAGCCTGGTACTGACAACAGACTTGAAGTTCATGCCCACGAACAGCCTGAGATCTATTATCTTCTCGAGGGCAAAGGAGTTTTATTCCTGGACGGTAGTAGTTATGAATTGAGACCAGGCGATACTGTTTTTATTCCCTCCAATGTCCGCCACGGTATACAGAACACTGGAGAAGGCCCTTTGAGGTTCTTCTATGTATTTCCCGCTGACTGCTATAGTGAGGTCAGATACAGTTTTGATGGAGGCAGAGAATAATGACGGAAAAAACAAAAAGGAATAAGCCTTCCTTTGCTGTTGTGTTGAAAAAATCGGCTGTGGGTTTTTCAAAGTCTCTTCCCCTCCTGGTCGGAGTGGTTCTGCTTATGGGCCTTTTTAGGCACTACGTGTCAAACGAAAAGCTGGCCATGATCTTTTCGGGACAGTTCGGATGGGACACTATTATTGGCGCCCTAGGGGGAAGCATCTCGGCCGGTAATGCAGTATCCAGCTACATTATCGGAGCAGAGCTCCTTGAAAAAGGTGTTAGCATGTTTGCGGTTGTGGCATTTCTTGTAACCTGGGTCACTGTAGGCATAGTGCAGATGCCTGCTGAAGGGGGAATACTCGGCAGGAACTTTACCCTGGTGAGAAACGGTCTGAGCTTTGTCCTTGCCCTTTGCATTGCTCTTTTAACTACCTTTACGTGGATGGTACTGCCATGAGGGATCTGTTTAAAAAGAACAGGAGTTTCTGGTTTTCAGGAGGAGTAATACTTCTTTACGCCATTTTGCTTGTTTTTGATTACAAAAGGGCTTCTCAGGCTGTATTGTCAAGTCTTGAAATAATGGTTAACATTGCGCCGGTACTGTTACTGGTGATATTTTTTACCGCTCTGATCAAATATTTCCTCAGTCCAAAGGCAATTGGAAAATATGTTGGGAAGGAATCCGGCCTGAAGGGATGGTTCATTGCGATCGCAGCAGGGATACTCAGCCACGGTCCGGTATATGTATGGTACACGATGTTGCAGGAACTCAGGGAGCAGGGTATGAGCAGCGGACTGGTAGCAGTTTTTCTGTATAACAGGTCGGTTAAAATACCTCTTTTGCCGGTAATGATATCCCTTTTCGGTGTAAAGTTCGTGCTGCTTCTTTTTCTATATATGGTGGCAGCTTCCATTGTGCAGGGGGCAATAATGAAAAGGATCTTTGACTGAGTTTTAAGGCTGCATACTAATAAAATATTGTGCTGGAATTTCAAGGAGGTTGTTTTTTTGAGCGAAAAAAAAGAGAAGATAACTTTGCAGGGAATACATCTTGAAGGGTATTTTTTTATTAAAACCCTGTGTAACGCAAACATGGATTACAGGAGGGGAGAAAAGGAGAAATTAAGCCTCCAGGTTAGTTCTGTTCTGATGAGCAACAGCGAGAAAAGGGACAGATGGAAGGTTTCTCTGTCTGTCGGTTTATCACAAAAAGTTGACAGAACAAAGATCCCCTATGATTTTGATCTGTCTCTTTCTGGTTTTTTCTTCTGCCCTGGAACAGAAGAGCTGGAAGAAAAAAATATAAGAATAGTAGCTCCTGTAATTTACGTTAACGGTTCTTCAATTCTTTTTGCCACCGCCAGAGAGTATTTGAGGAACATTACATCTGCAGGACCATATGGTCCTGTAATTCTTCCAGGACATAATTTCAGGCCCACTGACCTTGAGGGGCGCAGTGATGGGCTCAAGGGTACTTACGTCGATTCAGGCCACTATGGAGACAAGGTCATAAATTAAGATGGCGAAATTAATTTACGGAACAGTCAGTTCCCCATGACCTCGCTTTTCATTATATTTTTGACCCCTTCAAGCATTTCTTTTCTCTCTCCGTCCGACACCTGGGCTACAGAGTAGAGGAAATGCTGTCCTGTAACTTCAAGTCCGCAGAATCTGTAAATTCCTTCACAGATATTTTTCCTGAAACAGTCCCTGTAACCATATTCCTCATAGGCCTTTTTCGAGGCTCCTGTTGTGTTAAAACTGATAATCCTTTTCCCTTCGAGAAGGCCTTTGACTCCTTCTTCGGAAGGCTGAAATGCAAATCCCGCAGAAAAGATCCTGTCAAGGTAACCCTTAAGGATCGAGGGCATGCTGAACCACCAGACAGGATGGATAACTATGAAATAATCTGTTGACAGAACGAGTTTTTGTTCTTCCTTTATGTCTTTTGCTGCTGTTCCTCTGCCCAGGTCCTTCAGGTCCTCAAGGTTGAGAACAGGATCGAAGGAACTTGCATATAGGTCTCTTAACTCAAAGTCACAGTTTCCTTTAATAAGTTCTTCAGTGACTGTCTTCAAAATAGCGGAATTGAAGCTTTCGGGATTCGGATGTGCATAGATGACAAGATATTTCATATTGAGCCTCCCTGTTGTATTCTTTTTCTTTGAGATACTAACTATTGATTTTATAATATCATCCGGTTCAATAATTGAGTCCATGGACTTCTAATAGTATAGAATATGTCTGGAAATATTTTTCAGGGGGAGATATTGAATGAGTCTTTTAAAAATAAACAGGGAAAGATTGAAAAAGTCTATCCTTGAGATGGCTAAAACTGCTGAAGGAACCGGAGACGGTAAAAGATCCAGGCTTGCCCTGACTGAGGAGGACAGAAAGGGAAGAGAACTCTTTGTAAAGTGGTTGGAAGAGGCAGGTCTTGAGGTCAGGATCGACGGAATAGGAAATATCTGGGGGATACGCCCAGGTAAAGATACCAGCGCTTATCCTGTAATGGCAGGGTCCCATCTTGACACTGTTGCAGATGGAGGAATTTTTGATGGAGTTCTTGGTGTTCTCGGAGCTCTCGAAGTTATCAGGACTCTTAACGATATGAGGATCCATACTGACAAACCTGTAGCTGTAGTTTCCTTCACTAACGAGGAGGGAGCCAGGTTTCAGCCTGACATGATGGGAAGTATGGTCGCATCTGGGACTCTGGATGTAAAAGAGGCCTGGGAAGCCTCCGATGATGACAATGTAACTGTAGGATCAGCCCTTGAAAGCATCGGTTTTGTCGGAAGTGACATCCTGAAGGCGTCAGCTTATCTGGAACTTCACGTAGAACAGGGCCCCCTTCTCGACAGGGAAGGTGTGAAAGCAGGAGTAGTAGAAGGTATTCAGGGTATTGCCTGGTGGAGAGGGAAGTATACCGGAGAAGCAAATCACGCGGGTACTACACCAATGGTCTACAGGAAAGATACATTTGTTGCTGTTGCAGATCTTTGCTGCAGGATAAGAAAACTTGCAGATGACCTCGGGAACAATACAAGAACCACAATGGGTAGAGTACACACTGTACCTGATATTGTGAATGTAATACCAGGTGAGACCGATTTTACAATCGATTTCCGCCAGTACGACGAGGACCTCTTTGGAAAAGGGAAAAGAAGGGTGGAGAACCTCGTTGAAAAGACAGCCCAGAGGCACGGGGTTTCTTTTGAATTGAAGCAGATGGTAAATGCAAGACCGGTAAGGTTTTTGCCCTCTATGGTGGATCTGGTGGAAAGGGCCGTCCAGGAATGGGGTTACACAAACATAAGGCTCTCCAGCGGGGCAGGACACGATGCCCAGTTCATGCACAGGATGTGTCCTTCTGGAATGATCTTCGTTCCTTCCGTAGGCGGTAGGAGTCATTGTTCCGAAGAATGGACAGAATGGGAAGATGCTGCAGGAGGCGTGGATATTCTCCTGCAGTGTATCCTGGAACTGGCTGGTTCTTGAAGTGAATTAAAAGACAGGCAGGGGGTTAACTATTCTCCCTGAGCAGGGATTCAAAATAGGGGATGGTCTTTTTCAGGCCATCTTCAAGGCCTACCATGGGTTCCCAGTTCAGTTCCTTTCTTGCCATGGTTATATCGGGTTTCCTCCTTTTGGGATCATCAAAGGGCAGTTCCCTGTAGACAAGTTTTGAGGAAGAACCCGTCAGGTAAATGACTTTTTCAGCGAGCTCCTTTATGGAAAATTCGCCGGGATTTCCCAGGTTAACAGGACCTGTGAGGTTATCAGGTGAGTCCATAAGAGAGATAAACCCTTTTACAAGATCGTCAATGTAACAGAAGGACCTTGTCTGGGAGCCGTCTCCGAATATGGTTATTGCCTCGTTCCTGAGCGCCTGGAGAATGAAGTTGGAAATAACCCTTCCGTCGTTCATTGCCATTTTGGGACCGTAGGTATTGAAGATCCTGGCAACCTTTATTTTCAGGTTGTGTTGCCTGTAGTAGTCAAAAAAAAGGGTCTCGGCGCAGCGTTTGCCCTCGTCGTAGCATGAACGTATACCAATGGGATTAACGTTTCCCCAGTAATCCTCACTCTGTGGATGATATTCCGGGTCACCGTAGACCTCGCTTGTAGAAGCCTGGAAGATCTTGATCTTCAGCCTCTTTGCAAGGCCAAGCATGTTAATTGCGCCGTGGACGCTGGTCTTGGTAGTCTGGACAGGGTCTCTCTGGTAATGAATGGGGGATGCCGGACAGGCAAGGTTGTAGATCTCGTCAGTTTCTATGTATAGAGGAAAGGTAATGTCATGTCTGAGCACCTCAAAATACCTGTTGTCCATAAGATCGTAAATGTTCTCTTTGGCACCCGTGTAAAAATTGTCAGCACAGATCACCTCGTGTCCCATGGCAAGTAGCTTTTCACAAAGATGTGAACCAATAAAACCAGCACCGCCGGTAATAAGTATCTTTTTTCTTGTCAAGACCAGAACCCCTTTCGTTGTCAGACTGAAGATTTTACATTTTTTGCAAAAACACCTACGATTATAGGATATTTTTATTTAAGAACCCAGCAACTTTTCCAAAAACAAAGAACAGGGGAGTTAGTGAAAAAAATGAGAATTCTTTTTTGCAGTGAAGGCTTCATTATAGATGGTGTGGCATCCTTTAACCTTTATCTTTCCGCTGCATTAAGCAACGCAGGTCATGATGTGGCTATTGCGGGCAGGTGGGCAGGGTTGAAAAATTTCAAGGAAAGGCACAGAAAACATGGGGTCAGAATAATAGAAACGGTTTCAGTTCCAGCGGACAGCCCCAGATTGATAAAAAAGGCCCTTTCTTTCAGACCGGATGTTATTATTACCGACGCAAGAAGGGCTTTTCCTCTTGCCTTGAAGATAAAGCTAATTTCTGGAGCAAAGCTTGTTACAGTTTTTCATGATTCCATCTGGAACAAGCCCGACAAAAAGAACCGAGAGATCGCAACGATAAAGAAAATCAGTGATGGATGGGTGACATCTGAGAAACACATTTTCGAGCAGATGAAGGAACTTTCCCCGGAATGCCCTTCCCTTATGATAAGAAGACCAATAACGGACATGGTGAATTCCACACCTCTTTCCTCAAGGGCTCCCTTTCGGGTCTTGTGTCTTGGTCGACTCAGCGGATACAAATCACCAGGATTTCGGGCCCTTCTCGAAAATGCTCTGGAGTTGAAAGAAAAAATCCCTTCCCTGGAACTTACCTTTGTCGGTGGAGGAAGCAGGTTGCATCTGTTCAAGGCTCTTGCTTTCAGAATGAACAGAAAGAGTGGTGAAAAATTCATAACAATAGCAGGGACAATTCCCGATCCTACGGATTTTCTTGCATGGAGCACTCTCGTCTGTGCAGGTGCTACGTCGGCTATAGAGGGACTTTTGAGCAATCGACCTGTAATTGCTTTCAGTGGATACTGGATGGGTCTGGTCCGCCCGGATATGCTTGACTATGGTATAGACACCCATTTCGCGGAAAGAAGCGGAGATATCCTGATGAGGGAACACCCTGAAAAGGTTGTAGAGGAACTCGAAAGAGTTTACAGGGAGTGGGAAAACCTTGATGTGGAACAAAATACGGAAATTATGAGAAAGAGACTGGAGGCTGAGTTCAGCTCAAAAAAGGTTGCCTGTTCCTTTGAGAAGCTCTTTGGAAGAATAGGTGTAGAAATACAGGGATAAAGGAGAGATGGGCCATGAGGCTGTACATCCTCTGGTCCATCTCCATGTTCCATCTTTTCCAATTTTCTGGTTCTTATTCTGTTACTTTAGGTGGATATTCAAATTTTTCTCTCTGGGTGTGTTCGTAATATTTTGCGAACTTGAGGAAACGGGAATAGCCTACGTTTACGCAGTTAATGAATCCCCAGAAGCCATAGAGAAAATGTCTTCCGATTATATAGTATTTGAGAAACGATAGAGTAGATGCTCCCACCATTCTCCATGGAGAATAGTTTTTGTTTTCTTCAAGTGCCCTTTTCACTTGAAGGTCGGTAGCCCTGTTATATTTTTCAACTGATCTTTTCAGGCTAAGGTAAGAGTAATGATTTGCAAGATGGTGAAGTGTTTTTATCCTTACATTTTTTGTCTTGAACACAACGGCGTCCTGTCCTGTAAGACCGCTCATCTCCATTTTATCCCTGTTGTAGAGGTTGATTTTTTTGTGATGTTTGGCCCACCTGATCCCTTTTTTATATCCCGGATAGATATCAGTTATCCTAAGACGGTAGCCGTCGAAAGCAGGATTATTCTTTACCTCCATGATCTCTGCAGCAAGTTCGGTAGACAGTTCTTCATCAGCGTCCAGCCGCAGGACCCACCTGTTACTGCAGCATTGCTCGGCATATCTGACCTGGTGTCCTATTGATATAAACTTGTGGAAAATGAACCTTGCTCCGTATTTCCTTGCAATCTCTTCTGTTCTGTCAGTGCTTCCAGAATCTACGATCACTAACTCATCGGCAAGAGATTTTACTGATTCCAGGACCAGAGGTAGCCGGTCTTCTTCATCCTGTGTGACAATATAAACAGAAAGCTTTATCATTTTCCCCTCCATGTTTATTATGATTTTTGTAACTTAGAGTAAATTTACCGTTATAAATCGTTCGCTGAAAAGTATGCTCTTAACAGTCAGATCTTCACAGAGATGGGGCGGGTTGTCATCGTCAAATCCCTCCGGTCGAAGATCACGGCATAAGAGGCTCCCGAATTCTTTTGTGAACTCTTCTGCATATTTATAGCAAAGGTCTGCTATTGCTGGATCGTCAAGTCCCTTTTCAGTCCCGAGAATACCAAGGAACATAAGAGTCCCCTCCACAAGTCCGCACTGGGCACGGAAACCTCCTGCCCCGTACATTCCTCTCGACGCATAAAAAACCTGTTGCTCAAGTGGGGTGTTAAATAGTTCCGAAAGTACTATCAGTGTTGTTGTGGCACAGTTGTAGTCGTTTATCCAGTAGTTCTCATGGACCATTGTAGTGACGATATTTTTAATTTTTTTCTCTGGCAATGGTAACCCTCCTTTTACAATGTCATTAATTATATCCTGAATTTTGCTGGAATAAAGTGTACAGAAAGGCTCTTTGTGTGTAAATATTGACTTTGGCAGATTATGGGATACAATTACGCCAGTTGAAAAATTAACCTGAAGGGGAGTAGCTTCAAGAGGGCAGGATCAACATCCTGGCAAGTTTTATGCCTGGTTCTGCCGTTGGCAAAAGCCGATTAGCAAGACCTTCAGTATGGGAATCCATACTGAAGGTCTTTTTTTGGGAAAGAGATGATCATAGATGATATCTTCAATTTTAACTGGCGTTGCCGGAATTGTCCTTCTTTATACCGGTGGTGAACTCCTGGTAAGGTCCTCATCGGTCCTTGGGAAAAAAATGGGTTTTTCGGATCTGCTTGTTGGGCTTACCATCGTAGCCTTTGGAACATCAGCACCGGAACTTGTATCTTCAATAATAGCAATTATTAAAGGTTCCCCCGGTCTCGTAATTGGAAACGTTCTGGGTTCGAATATGGCAAACCTTGGACTGATCCTTGCCCTCACTGCGATAATCAGGCCCTTTGATACAGAATTCCGGAAGAACTGGAAAGATTTTGTTTTTCTGGTGGTTTCCTCTCTTGGTGCAGGTCTGATGATGATGAGGGGCCATATAACAGCTCCTGAAGGGTTGATACTTGTAATAATATTCCTTCTATACATGTTCTATCTGGTAAGGAACAAGAGAAGTCTGGTGGAATCCGAGATCGAAATTGAAGGTGCTCCCAATGGAAATGTTTCGTGGGCAATTGCAGGCCTGATCCTCGGAATGATACTGCTTCCCCTTGGTGCGGACAGACTTGTTAATTCGGCACTGGAGGTAGCCATTACCTTTGGTGTACCCGAGCATGTGATGGGTCTGACCATGGTGGCCCTTGGTACAAGCCTTCCCGAGCTTGTAACAAGTCTGATAGCTACATTTAAGAGAAAAGGAGATATTAGCCTGGGTAATATTATAGGTTCAAATATCTTTAACATACTGCTGGTTCCAGGCGTATGTTCTCTCAGCGGAAATCTTGCTTATTCTGCCTCAGGAATAGGCATTGACGTTATGGCCATGCTTACAGTGTCCTTTGCTGTTGTATTTTTTGCTGCTGTTGGCCATCAAATGACCCGTAGCCAGGGAGTATTCCTTTTGCTGGGGTATATCGGATATATAATTCATCTCGTGGGATAAGAATATTAAGGGATCTTTCCGTTGCTAACTGTAAAATATTCTGTATACATCTTTATGCCGGCTTAAATTCTGTTCTTCTTTAATTTAAAGGGTGTAAGATTGGAATGGACAGAATTCAGGAAAGGGGAGTTTTACAGATGAGGCAAAAAAAAGTCTCTTCCAGTGAAAAACAGGACACATCTTCCTGGTCCGATCTCTATCCAAGGCTGATCTTCCTTCTTTGCATGGAACATCCCCTGACTCCCTCATTCGCAAAGACCCGTCTTGGAGAGACAGGGCTTTATTTCTGTGAAGAAGAAATGGATATCGACGAGGAATGCAACATAGTTAACATGGTTCTTGAAAACCTGAGGCTCAAGGGAATCCTTTACAGGAATCCTGACGGTTCATACGAGTTGAACCGTTGTGTGGAACATTTTTTTCGCCAGACAATTTCGGATGCCCTTGCAGCAAAATCCAGTGGAAACCGGGTGGAGCAACTGATCAGGGCTGAAGCCCGTAATTTTATCTCGAGGGCACGTTCAGTCAGAGAGGCTTTCGAGAAAGAAGTACATAAGGAACTCGCTCCTGAATACCATGACCTTTCATCGAGAAGGGCAAGGGACATAGTGATGTCCCTTTGGGACGCGATCGACCACAAAAGAATATACAATTCACTTCACTGTATTTTTGACATGTTGCCCATAGGAATAATCGATTTCGGGATCAGCAAAGAGGAGATCTCCCTGGAAGAACGGTTTTTTGCAATGTCTGACGAACAGGTCTGTGACTTTATGATAGAGCAGATAAGAACGAGTTTTGAAAAACACAGAAGATCTTGTGAATACAAGTTCAGGGAAAACCGACGGGATTCAATGCCTGAAATAATGGAAACCTTCCGTAAATTCCTGGAAGAGAGCAGCTAACGAAGCATAGGGCGGATTTTTTTATTTTCGGGCTCTTATGACCACAAAAGAACCTTCCCCAAAACCTGGTTTTGCCGGTTCTGGCTCGGATATTTCCGTAAGCTTGTGATATACAGTCTGGGAAAAGGCAAGACCAGAGAAGCCGTTCCTTTCAAGGGCTTCTTTTACTTCTTTTGTACTGAAAAAAGTGGCATCCCGGTAGAAAACGTTTTCTTTCTTATGGGTTTCGTAGATCTTCCCGAGCATGCTTTCCCTGTCCACAAATCCAGTAATAAAAACTCCGCCAGGTTCAAGGATCCTGTTGACCTCTTTGAAGGACCTGTCCAGATCATCAAGAAAACAAATTGTAGTCACCATCAGGGCGAGGTCGAAACTACAGTTTTCAAAGGGAAGATCTTCAGCTACTCCTTCGATAACTTTGATACCTCTCTTTACTGCGATCTCTCTCATTTTTGGGGATGGTTCTAAACCGTGCTTTATCCCAAGGGGTGCGGAGAACCGCCCGGTACCTGTTCCTATCTCGACACCTTTCCTGAATTCTGGAATAAGCATTTTAACAGCCTCGAGTTCCGACTGATAGACGGCCTCGTGAATCTCAAACCAGTTTTCGTACTGTTCAGTATACCTTTCGAAAGGTTCTGTTTTTGACATGTCTCCTGCCTCCATTCATCCTGAATGTTCTGTTTCCTGCTAAATCTATTATAGCTCTCTATGATGCTCCTGCATTCTATGATCCGTTTTTTTCTGTTATCCATGGTAAAGTTATGTTGATAATTTGCAAAAAATGTTCTCAAAGGAGGGCTTCGAATGGAAAGGAACAAAAAGGCGTGTTGTATAGGAACTGGGACTATGGGAAGTTCCATTACCCTTGCCCTGGCCCTTGGCGGAATGGAAGTTACAATGTACGGGAGGAAGGAAGCCAGTATTGACAGGGGGCTGGCGGCTATAGATTCTTTTTCTGGGAATCTTGTCAATGCGGGATACCTGTCAGCACAGAACATGAAAGAAGTCAGGTCAAGAATAAGGACGGCAATTACATTTATGGAAGCCCTCGAAAATGTTTCCTTTGTCAGTGAGGCTGTGTCGGAGGATCTCGATCTGAAACAGCAGGTCTTTTCCGAGATAGAGGATATAGTAAGTGAAGACACGATCCTTACAAGTACAACCTCAGGAATGGATCCTAACCTGATCTCCGAAAACATGAGCAAAAAGGATCGGTTCCTGGTGGCCCACTTCAGCAATCCCGCACACCTTATGCCCTTTGTAGAGCTTGTACCCTGCGAAAAAACTTCTGCAGAAGCCATGTCAATTACAAGGGAGATCCTGAAATACTGTGGTTTGAAACCTGTTTCTCTGCAAAGGTATGTACCGGGATTTATTTTCAACAGGCTTCAGTTTGCGCTGCTCAGGGAAGCTATGGACCTCGTGGAGAAAGAAATTGTTTCCGCAGAGGATGTGGATACTGCTGTAACCCATGGTCTTGGAAGAAGGCTTGCCTATACAGGTCCCCTTCGAAGTACTGATATGGGAGGGCTGGATGTATTCAGCAAAATAGCTTCTTATTTGCTGAAAGATCTCTGTGCTACCTCCGAGGTCTCAGATGTCCTGAAGAAACCTGTGAGGGAGGGCAACTATGGCACAAAGACGGGGAAAGGGATCTTTGAATGGTCACCGGAAGAGATTCAGGAAAGGAACAGCACAAGAGAGAAAATACTGATAGATTTCATGCTTCGGGAAGAAAAGGGCAGGCTGTAAAAAAAGGACAGGGAAAATAATACGACAGAATAAGGTCTTCCCTGTCCTTGTTTTTACTGTCTTTATGAATAAAGGGCGCTTTTCCCCATCTCTGTTTTCGTGGTTTCTACAGGTAAAATCTCATTTGTAGCTCTTGTAGTAGTTACAAAAGTACCACCATATCCGGTAACATGTCCTTCCATCATTACTAATTTTCCTCCCGCAACGGAAGCTTTTGCCCTGCATTTTACAGGATCCAGAATAGAAATATCTGCGTCCATGCCGGGAGTGAGTGACCCCTTTGAGGTAAAGCCGAAGAGTTTAGCCGGATTCACAGAGGCTTTTGTAACCAGATCCGATATGGACATGTACTGCATCGAAACCAGGGCAAGTCCTCTTTCCACGATGCAGTTCCGTGCGATGGCCCCTCCATCGGAAACGATGGCCGGCACAAGAAAAGAACCGTTTTTTTCCCTCCTCGTGGCGCAGAGAAATATTGCCTGAGGGGAGTTCACGGGAAAGCTTACGGGGATGTTTCCGGATCCTTTCCAGATATCCCGGGCGTTCTCTCCGTACATTAAGAAGTTTTCCATTCCTTTTTTCAGGCTTATTCCGGCGAAGCCCTCCATGATCGCCCTTTCAAGTCCTTCTTCCGTGGGGGGATAATTACCTTTTTCAAGACTTTTTCTTGTGACAAGGCTTTCGGGAACGCCTCCCGAACATTTACCGCTGGTTCCGTTGACCATTGCAAGATAAGATCCGCTGACGACATTGTCTTTCTTCCCAAGCTTTGTGAGGAGTTCAAGAACTTCCTCAAGAGGATCTTTGATATATCCCCTGCAATAACTGTTTATGTGGGCCAGGTGCATAGATCCGGTCCCGACGAGATCCAGGGCCTGAAGTGCTCCTTCAAGGTTACTTCCTGCTGTAGTGGTACCAGCATGAAAAGCAACGTAGGCTTTCAGCCTGTTGGCAGTTTCAATAGCCCTGGCCGTTGCTTCCGGTGTCAGTGGATAATGGCCTCCCATTATTTTGATACCGAGAGCTCCTTGGGACAGGGCTTCGGAAATGACTTTTTCGAGTTCGGATATGCCTGGATCCTCAGAGGAGAGATTATCGCCGGGGATTATCGCCTCAAGAGCGGCTACGTTGAGGCCGCATCCCTCCCGGGGAAGGCAGTTCCGAATCTCCGCGGCGGGTCCGGCGAAGTCCACTGCTGTGGTTATGCCGGCCTTTGCAAGCATGTAGAAGCCTTCATGGCCTCCAAGTCTTCTGGTGAGGTGGACATGGGAATCAATAAATCCGGGCGCGACATAGGATCCCTCGACATCAATTATTGTTTTCGCCTTTGAAGGATGGATCTCCTCTTCGAGGTCAGCCACAGACCTGCCCTCTACCGCTACATCCATTTTCCTTTTTATTCCGGAAACCGGATCTATTACTGTGCCATTCTTAATGAGCAGATTGTACATTTTTGTTTCCTCCTCCTGGTTTCCCGTACTTTTTTATTCTTATAAGTACGAAAGCTGCAAGCATGAGACCACCAATGACGTTGCTCATCTGTTCGGGGAGGTATAACATCACTGCTGCAACTCCCAGCCCAACTCGTTCCCATGGTAAAACGGGATAGTTGTGTATAAATCCCTCCATAGCGATGCTGATGGATATCATACCAGCTGTGGCTGTTATGAAAAGTACGGCCATTCGCAATATAGTGGTCTCGTGTACTGAGAATATCATGGGAGAAAAGGCGAAAAGGAAGGGAATGACAAGTATTCCCAGGGCCAGTTTAGTTGACTGGAACCCAGTCTTCATGGGTTCTCCGCCGCTGATAGCTGCTGCCGTATAGGCACACAGACAGACCGGTGGTGTGAATCCGGAAGTCTGGGAGAACCAGAACACGATAAGATGAGCAGCAAGCATTGGGACTCCGAGTTTCACAAGGGCAGGAGATGCGAGGATGGCCGCAATGATATATGCACTTGTAGCAGGAAGTCCCATACCCAGAAGGTAAGCTATTACACCCACAAGGATTATGGCCGGAAGAAGGTAGCCTCCGGATGCAGAAAGGATAATGGAGGAGATCTTCAGGGCAACTCCGGTCTGTGTTGAGACTCCAAGTATTATTCCTGCACAGGCAGCTGCAGGAGATATTCTTATGATCCTTTCGCTGGAGAGCTCAAGACTTCTGAGGACCATAGGTATGGTGAACCTGGTGGAACTTCGAAAGGCTGTAACTATCAGAAGAAAAATGATGCATAAAAAGCCTGCGTAGTAGGGGGTAAAACCCTTCACCAACAGATAAACTAGAACTATAAGGGGCAAAAGCAGGTGGAATCCTCTCTTGAGAGTGGGGAGAAAACTCGGTCTTTCTTCCGGTGTAAGGCCCTTCAGGCCTTTCTTTCTTGCCATTATATGTACGGCTGTGAACACTGAAATATAATATATTAGAGCGGGCATTATGGATACTGCCACTATAGTGATATAGGGAGTTGCCGTGAACTCGGCCATGATAAAGGCTCCGGCACCCATAATCGGGGGAAGTATCTGGCCTCCGGTAGAGGCGGCCACTTCTACAGCTCCAGCCTCTTCAGCATCGAAACCGGTCCTCTGCATAAGGGGGATTGTAAAGGCTCCTGTTGTAGCAGTGTTAGCCACGCTGCTTCCCGATATGGATCCCATCATGGCGCTGCTGAAAACTGACGTCTTAGCCACGCCTCCGCTGTATTTTCCCATAATGGCGTTCGAGAAATCGATATAAAAATTTCCTACTCCGGATATTTCCATGAAGGCTCCGAAGCAGATAAAAATAAAGGTGTAGATCGAAATAACGCCTATGATCTTGCTTAACAGACCTTCCGTGGTGAGGTAAATATGGTCGATAAAAAGAGGAAGGGAAACTCCCTCATGTCCGAGAATTCCGGGCAGATAAGCTCCGAGGAAGCTGTAAAGTATAAAGGTCAGGGTTACCAGGGTTAGAGCAAGCCCTACAGTCCTTCTGGTGGATTCAAGAACGAAGATCACTGCCATAGAGCCGAACAGAATATCAAGATTTGTGGGTTCGTCGAGATAAGGCATTCTCCACATAAGCCTTGTGTGGTTTATCATTATCCATACAAAAGCTGTTGTGGCAGCGACTGCAAGTATCCAGTCATACCAGGGTATGTTTTTAAGTGACTTTTTTCTGGCCCATGAGCAGGCAAGAAACACAAGAGGGATAGCGAAGGCAAGGTGGAGAGACCTTTCGAGGGTGGCCTCAAAAACACCGAAGCCTATCTGGTAAAGGTGTACCAGTGACATTATTATCATTATTGCGGACACAAAGGTCGCGGTCTTTCCTTCCAGGGTTCGTATGTTGGTGCTGCGCTTGACCGCTGTGTCCGGTTCCATGACTTTTTCTTTCATCAGGGCGTTCTCCTTTTGGTTGGTTATCAATAAAGGGACAGGAAAAAAACCCTGCCCCTTAAGAACTTTTTATTCAGTATCTTGATGTAGTCTAGTTGATATATCCCATTTCCTCGAAGGCTTTCCTGGCACCTGGATGTTGATCGGCACCGAGATTTTTCCACAGTGTTGCAGGATCGAGGTCACCGATAACCTTGTATACTCCGGCAAGGTGATCCATGTTCTGGAGGATTGTTTTTGTAAAATTGTAGACTACTTCTTCAGGAAGATCTTCCCTGCAGAAAAGAACAGCAGACATTCCTACAGTTTCGAGGTCCTCTTCCATATCAGGATAAGTTCCCTTTGGTACTACAACAGGTGACATGCCGAATTTTTCGATAAGAGTGTCCTTAAGATCTCCAGTAACAGGGAGGATCTTTGCAGGGACTGAGACCATCATTTCGTAGACATCCGAAGTGGGAGCGCCGCCCTGCCTTGTGTACATGTTGATGTGACGGTCTCTCCAAAGGTTTACAGCTTCGCTTGAACCAACAAACTGCAGACTTCCGCCCCAGTCCTTTACGTCCTCGAGCTTGTGTCCGTAGAACTCGAAGATCTTCTGGGCTACCCAGAAATCACCGACTCCAGGTTTGAGGGGGCAGAGCTTAACTTCCGGTTTCATCTCAAAGAATTCATCAAGGGTGTTGAAGGGAAGGTCCTTTTCAACAAGTATCTGAACATACATAGGCAGGATCTTCATTATGCCCTTGAGATTGGTTATGCTGCTTTTGTAGGGGTCCATCCCTTCAGCGGCTGCGGTGAGATAGGATGAATATGAAAAGGCGATCTCGGCCTTGCCCTGTGCCGCTATTCCGGGATTCGCCACTGATCCTCCTGGGATGCCTGTTGCAGGGTTGCCTTCAAAGTTCTTATTGATCAGCTCCGCCATGGATCCTGAAAGGGGATACCAGCTGCCGCCTACACTTCCGGCAGATATCTTGAGGTTTTCTATCCCCAGTGGTTCCTCAGCAGCTGAACTGCCAGGTATCATCAAAAGTGCTGACAGAACAATAACAGATACAACAGCAAAAAGCCTCTTTCCTGTTTTCATTTTTATTTCTCCTCCTCGTGGAAAAAATTGGTTTGGAATTTTGATGGATATTATACAGCAAATTATGGACCTTTAAAACGCTGAAAAACCTATATTTTCGCATAATTCTTGACATGGCTTAATTGTAGAAATATCATTAATCCTTCTCGCTGTGATCTACGAGGAACTGAACCAGATTCTTAATTTAAAATGTATAAAAATTTCAGATACTCCCGGAGGACATACAGATGAACTGGCAGGAACTGCAGGAAAAGATGGTGGCTATCAGGAGAGATCTTCACGAATATCCGGAGTCGGGATGGATGGAATTCAGGACTTCGTCTATTATAGCGAGTGCTCTGGAATCTATGGGATATCATGTTTCCCTTGGTGCAGGGATTATTGAAAAAAATAGCGTCATGGGCAGGGAAAATGCCCGAGTGCCTGCGGAGATAGAGAGGGCCCTTTCCCAGGGAGCAGACAGGGAGCTCATTGAAAAGATGAAAGGTTACACCGGAGTTGTAGGATACCTGGACACAGGAAGAGAAGGTCCCGAAGTTTCCCTGAGGTTTGATATAGATGCAGTTGATGTGTCCGAGGCAGAGGATGAAAAACACAGACCTTTCAGGGAGGGTTTTGCTTCAAGAAACGCTGGTGTTATGCATTCTTGCGGTCACGATGGGCATACTGCCATAGGTCTTATTCTTGCCGAAGTAGTAGCTTCCAGCGCCCAATCCCTGAAGGGCAGGATAAAGTTTATCTTTCAGCCAGCCGAGGAAGGTGTAAGGGGAGGCAAGGCCATGACTGATGCCGGACTTCTTGATAATTCAGATTTTTTCCTTTCCCTTCATCTTGGTATGGGACTTCCTTCAGGTTCTCTTGCCTGCGGTATATCCGGTCTTCTCTATACAAAAAAGTTCGATGTCAGATACACGGGAAAAGCTTCACACGCAGGAGCTGCTCCTGAAAATGGCAGAAATGCCCTTCTTGCTGCGGCTTCTACCACTTTGAATCTTCATGCTATCTCGCCTCACAGTGGTGGAGCAACAAGGATAAACGTAGGCCTGCTAAATGCCGGTGAGGGAAGAAATGTTATTCCGCCTACAGCATTGATGAAGATAGAAACAAGAGGAGAGAATGATCTTGTTGCCCATTATATCTACAAAAGAGCAGAGCAGATAATCAAGGCCGGAGCGGAGATGTACGAAGTTGATCATACCCTCGAGGCCATGGGAGAATCCGTCAGTGCCGAAAGCTCAAGGGATCTGGTGGAAGTGATATACAGTAAGGCCTGTTCCATGGGAAATTTCAGTCATGTAGAGAGATTCTCAAGGTTCGGAGGCAGTGATGACGTTGCATGGATGATGAAAAGAGTTCAGGAAAAAGGTGGGGAATCTACCTATATCATGCTAGGCGCGGATATTGCAGAGGGACATCATAACAGGTATTTTGACTTTGACGAGTCCGTAATGGTCCACGGATTAAAACTGCTCTACGGGGTGTTGAAGGACATACTGGCCATATAGCTCAGGGAGGTATTATCCAGTAAAGAACAGGGCAAGGGCAAATGCTATAAGGATAGATGGCAGCATGTTCATTACTCTCATCCTTTTGATCTCGAGCAGTCCGAGGGCGATCCCGATCAGCATCAGTCCGCCTACTCCGCTTATTTCATCAATTATTGGTGGGGTTAGAAAGGTCTGAAGAGACCCGGCGAACAGAGTTATGCTTCCCTGAAAGAAGAACATTATGGCGGCAGCGAGTATCACTCCTGGCCCGAGAGATGAAGCAAGTGCTATGGATGCTATAAAGTCGAGCAGGGTTTTTGCCATCAGGAGATTGGGAAATCCTCCAAGACCTTCCTCTATAGCTCCGAGTATTCCCATGGAACCTCCGCAGTAGAGAAGGGATGCTACAAGACAGGCCTCTGTGAAGGAATTCCTGACCGTTCCATCCGCAGGTGCCGGATGGTGGCTTGAGAGCCCCTTAAGTTTCTGGTCAAGACCAATTATCTCCCCAAGTATCGATCCCGCAACTATGCTGAATACCATAATTAGCATGTTGTTGCTGGAAAGGGCCATAGATATTCCTGCCACAAGAGTGAAGAGTCCAAGAGCGTGGAAGCTTATGGACGTTACCCTTTCCGGAAGCCTGGAGTGAATCAGAAGACCAATAAGACCGCCAGCGAGAGCTCCAAGTGCATTTACCAGGCTGCCGAAAACAGGTATCTGGGATGAAAGCAGTTCCATTCGGTGTCACGTCCTAATGAATTAAAGGCCTGAAGGTCAGCTCTGGCTGAAAATATTTCTGTTGGCCATTTTCTTCCGTTCGTTCTCGCTTCTAATGGCCTTTCTTATTCTCAGGGAACGAGGTGTTATCTCAACCAGTTCGTCCGGAGCTATCCACTCCACTGCCTTTTCAAGGGTCATTGTTTTTGGAACATCAAGCTTTATTCCCATGTCCTTTGTGGAGGCCCTGTGGTTGGTGGACTGTTTTTTCTTAGCCGGATTGCAGGTCATGTCTCCGGGTCGGGAATGTTCACCTATGATCATTCCCTCATATAACCTTTCCATGGGACCGATGAAGAGAGTTCCCCGCTGTTGGAGGTTTTCCAGTTGATAACCTGTAGCTTCACCGTTTTCCATGCTTATCATGGAACCTCTATTCCTTGGGTTGATCTCACCCGCCCATGGGCCGTATCCGTTGAAACAGGAAGACATTATTCCCATTCCCCTCGTATCTGTAAGAAACTCGCTTCTGTAGCCGATGAGTCCTCTTGTGGGTATTCGAAATTCCAGCTTGAGCATGCCGCTCTGCTGGTTGTTCATGGTTATCATTCTTGCCTTTCTTCTTGAGAGCTTGTCAAAGATAACGCCCTGGAATTCTTCCGGGACCTCAACAGTCAGTTCTTCCATAGGTTCGTAGAGCTTGCCGTCAAGGGTCTCTGTAATAACTTCAGGTCTTGAGACACAGAACTCCATACCCTCTCTACGCATCTCCTCTATAAGAATGCCCAAATGGAGTTCACCTCTGCCCGACACTTTTACTCCGTCAGGTCTTCCGAGGTCTTCCATATGAAGTGCTACATTGGTCTGGATCTCCCTTTCAAGTCTTGCCTTCAACTGTCTCAGTGTTATGGCCTGTCCTTCCTGTCCTGCAAAGGGGCCGTTGTTCACGAGGAAGAACATCGAAACAGTAGGTTCCTCAATGACAAGAGGAGGCAGGGCAGGGTTCTCCATTTCTGTAGAGGAGAATGTATCCCCTATGTTTATGTCGGAGGGGCCTGCTATCCATATAATATTACCAGCAGAGGCTGTCTCTACCTCAACTCTGTCAAGACCGTGTGTTACCCATATCTGGGAAGCTTTTTCATTCTGCTGGCTTGTAATTTCCCATTCGCTGTCTTCTCTTTCAGGATTGAGCCATCGGGCTGAGGTCCTTGTGAAAGTTTCTCCCTTGCTGAGGCTACCCTTCAGGATTTTGCCGCAGCCTATACGTCCGGTGTATTCGTTCCATGCAAGTGTGGTGATCTGCATGAGAAAAGGAGAATCCGGATCAGCCTCGGGTGCCGGGACGTGTTCTATGATCATGCTGAAGAGAGCGTCCATGCTTTCCCTTTTTGTTTCTTCCATTTCATCTATTGCCCAGCCTTCAAGACCGGATCCATAGATTACGGGAAAATCTGTCTGTTCGTCAGAAGCGCCAAGTTCGATAAAAAGATCGAAGGTCTTGTTAAGTGCATTATCAGGGTCTGCATTGGGTCTGTCTGCCTTGTTAATGAAAACGAGGGGCTTAAGGCCAAGTTCAAGAGCACGCTTCAGAACATATCTCGTCTGCGGCATAGGTCCCTCGTTGGCATCCACGAGGAGTAGAACCGAGTCAACTGTTGACAGCACTCTTTCCACCTCGCCTGAAAAGTCCGCGTGTCCGGGGGTATCGATGAGATTAATGAGATAGCCTTCCCACTCGACAGTACAGTGTTTTGACCTTATGGTTATTCCCCGCTCTTTCTCGAGCTCGTTGTTGTCCATTATCCTCTCATCAAGTCTGGCATTTTCCCGGAAGACCTTTGCTGATCTGAATATAGAGTCTATAAGGGTTGTCTTGCCGTGATCGATATGGGCAATTATTGCAAGGTTTCTGATCTTTGTTGCATCATGCATATATTTACATCTCCGTTAAATGGAATTTGAACTTTACAGGGATATGAAGTTCCACAGGGAAGGAATGATACAACCAAGAGGGAATAATTACAAGGTTCTACGAAAAAATTTCAGAAATAACAGTGGCGGATTGTTAAATTACGATACGGTGAAAGACGGGTTCCTTCTTATCAAAACCGCAGATGTATCTGAATCCCATTTCTGCAAGCATTGCATATACTGTATTGAAGGATTCGCCGATCTGGTCTGCAGTGTGTGCGTCAGAACCTGTCGTAATTATTTCTCCTCCCAGTTCTCTGTAGATGGACAGTATTTTTTGATGGGGATGGGGGTGTCCCAGACCGTAACGAAATCCCGAGGTGTTTACTTCAATTCCTGTCCCTTTATGAATTGCGAGTTTCAGGATCTCTTCAATAACGTCCATGTGAAGATTGTAGTCGAGTTCTTTATGATCTTTTCCATAGGTTTTGCTGCCGTAACGCTTTATGAAATCCAGATGTCCAAGTACGGATATACCGTCAAATATTTTCAGGTTTTCGTAAAGTGTTTCGAAGTAGATCCTGTGAGCTTCGTCCCTGGTGTGGTGTTCAAAGAATCCACCCTCTGCGAAATCAAAACCGTCTGCGCAGTGGATGGAACCGATGACAAAATCGAAGAAGCTGTCCTGAAGAACAGGTGATAGCTGGTTCTCCAGATGTTTCTGCAAGCCTGTCTCTATTCCTTTTCTGACCTTGAGACCTGTGCCTTCAGTTTTTTTTGTGATATCAGTAAGTGCCATCATGTATGCTGGAAGGTCAAGGTCAAAGTTGATATCCGTATCTGGATAGTCCGGGTCCAGATGGTCAGTTATGGCTATTTCTACAAACTCATGATCCCTGGCTTTCTGTATGATATTGTCAGGTTTTTCCATGGAATCCCCTGAAAAGTAGCTGTGAATGTGGTAATCAGCCTTGAACAACGGGATCCATCCTCTCTTTATATTTTTTTGGTCTTTCTTTAAAGAAAAAAAGAATACCCTGGATAGCCAGGGCATTCCCCGAGATCTGTTTCCTCGTAACTTCTTTAAGAGAATTCTTAGCCTTTGTAGGCTATTACCTCTACCTCTACCCTTGCTCCCAGGGGAAGGGCTCCAACCTGGAAGAAGGACCGGGCCGGTGGATCCGTCTCGAAATAACGTCCGTATACTTCGTTAACGGCCTGAAAATCGTTGATATCCACCGCGAAAACGGTGGCTTTTACGACGTCCTTCATGCCGAGTCCCTGGGATTCAAGTATTGCCTTAACGTTCTCGAGAACCTGTTCGGCCTGCTCTGCTGCTGTCTCTCCTACAAGTTTCTTGTCCTTTGAATTCGGATCAAGTGGTACCTGGCCAGAGCAGAAGACAAAACCTCCTGCCTCAACGGCCTGGTTGTAAGGTCCTACTGCTGCAGGAGCTTTGTCTGTTGATATAATTTTCTTCATGACCTGTTCCTCCCTGAATAAAGATTACTGATCTTATGTCCTCTTTTTGTCAGTTTATCAGAAAAGTTCACCTTTTGCTGTAAAAATAACCTTTCCTCCGACCATTACAGATATCTGGTCCGATTCTTTTTTTCCGGAGAGCATAAGAAGGGAAGGGCGGTTTACCTGGTACCCCTGTTCGACCCTTACTTCTTCAAAATGGTCGCTGCCAAGGAAGGAGTGTTCTGCGAGGTAGGCAGTAAGGCATCCATTTGCGCTTCCCGTTGCCGGATCCTCCTCAACACCGAGGCAGGGTGCCAGGACCCTGACGTGTAGCTGGTTTTCCGGAAAGAGGGTTTCCCTGGAGAATGTCAGGATCAGCATTTTACCGTTTTTTTCGATGAACGGATCGTAGAGTTCCCGGTTTATCTTTACCTGTTTTACCGATTTCAGGTCGACAAGGGGAACGATCAATGTCGGAAGTCCCGTTGAAACCCACTGGACTGGATAATCTGGATCGATCTGTCCCTCTTCGATGCCTATTACCGGAGCCACACTCTCCGGACTGAAGGTATCTCCGAAAACAGGAGGTATCTGTTTCATCCAGAAAAT
>CAZFJG010000013.1:0-8620 GCA_964519285.1 uncultured Synergistales bacterium
TCCTTTTGTTCTGATTCTCCAGGCATCAGAAAGGTATTGCTCATTCTGGGCTGGGGAAAACTTGAATAGGAGCTTCTCCTACCATTTCCAGACAGAGTAAGGCCGCCTCTTTTTGATGACATATAGTCAGTAAGCTGCCCTTTAAGTATACCATTTTCTATCAGTATATTTCTGCGGGACCGGTTCCCTTCGTCATCATGGATATAACTTCCGTAGAGATCTTTTATGCTACCGTCATCGACCAGTGTTACAAGAGGACTTGCGACCATAGTTCCTATCCTGTTATTGTACACAGAGAAATCCTTCTGCATTATATCAGCTTCAAGACCGTGTCCACAGGCTTCATGTATCATCGTTCCTCCTGCAGAACCTCCGAGTACAACCGGAATATTCCCAGCAGGACACTTCTCTGCTTCAAGCATCATAACAGCCCTTTCAAGGGCTGTTTTAGCCGTACTTAAGGGATTTACAAAAGACCAGAACACTTCGGGACCTGTTGAGAAAGCTTCACTTTCAGTTGCAGTTTGGAGAATACCGTCCTTTTCAACTATTATCTGGACAGTGAAGGTAGTAAAATTTCTGGTTTCACGTATAACTCTGTTGTCACTTCTAATAATCATAATATCTCTTTCCGAAATATTATGTCCAAGAGTTACTTGTTTTACCAGTTTAGAGCCGGTTCTTATTCTGGAATCTATATCATGAAGAAATTCCGTATCCGGCGATGGGAAAGGGGTATTGCAATTCAGAATATCCCCACTATCTGGAAGACTGACTTTTTTTGCTGATCTTTGTAAGCCAAGTTTATTTAAGGTTTCGTTTATGCTCTTTGTAATATGATCTTCGGATCGTTCTGTAATATGTGTATATGCAATATTCTCATCGACTATTATTCTAGTTCCAGTCCCTCCCTGAGTGGAAGAACTTATTTCCTCTATCGTACTGTTTTCAAAAAAAACATTGTGACTTCTTTTTTTTTCTATAAATAGATCTGAATAATCGGCACCGTTTCTGCAAGCCTCATTTAGTATGCAGACAAGTCTGGAAATACCCAATTCTTTGTTCAAAAAATAGCCTCCTGTCGATGGATAGGAAAACCGGATCAGTTAGCGCTGTTTCTGATTTTCCTTATTGCTCTTTTATGTTCATCAAAGGTTTCTGAAAAAACATGTTTTCCTTCTTCGTTAGCTACGTAATACAGAAAAGAATGTTTTTCAGGGTAAATTGTAGCTCTCCAGGATTCATATGAAGGGATACATATCGGTTCGGGCGGAAGTCCCTTATGTAAGTACGTATTAAAGGGTGAATCTATTTCGAGATGCTTATACAAAACCCTGGTAAGATCAATTCCCTTCTGTTTCCATGCAAATATCACAGAAGCGTCAATTTGCAGGAGCATTTTTTTCCCCAGACGATTGTATATAACTCCGGAGATCAGGCCCCTGTCGTCATTCCAGGCTGCTTCTTTTTCAACAAGAGATGCTACAATGCCCAAGGTTGAAACTTCCTTCAGCAGGTTATTCTCCTTCAGAGATATGCCAATTTTTTCCCACCACTCTTTTGCTGCAATTTGAACAAGCATCTCTGTACTTTTGTCATCCAGCTGATAAGTATCCGGCAACAGCATTGTTGATCTTGAGTAGGAAGATTCTGGTAAATAATTCTTCATTTCATCAGGGAAATTGGAGTTATCCATCAACGCAGAGATCAGGTCCCCTGATTGGTCAAAGGAACTCTCAAGATCTGAGATCTCTGTTCCTGGTATTACAGTTATTCTTTTTCTGTCCGGTTTTGCAGTTATCATTTGCTCTGCAACTTCCCATGGAGCACCTTTCTTTATAAAATATTTTCCTGGCTGGATCTTTCTGTCTATTCCATATTTCACGAACCATCTTGTCAGAACTCTGGAATTATGGACAAGACCCGCCTTCTCAAACTGTTCAGCAATAACTGAAGCGTTCACTCCGGATGGAAGGGTCACTTCCATTACAGTTCCCCGTTCGGGAAAAAGCATTTGATTCCACCAGTCTGCCGGTAGGAACTGGACAAAAAGAAAGTATGAGATAGTGAGAAAGATCAATAAATAATCGAGAATTCCCTTTTTCATTTAACTCCTCCATGTCTCTTAATTGCGTTATTCAAAATATTTGTAATTCAAGTTAGTTTTTAGAACAACTTTCCAGCTTCGGTTTCTATTTCATTTACAAAATCTGTATTAGAAATAAGATCAATAGACCTTTCTATAAGAGGATAAAGAACAGGGTCTTCTTCTACAAAGGGTATCTTTTCTCGTATCAGGGTAAATGCTTTTTCCGTCCCTATCCCTGCGTGATCTGGCCTTGAAAACTCAAGGGCCTGAGCTGCAGTCAAAAGCTCGATTGCCAGAACTCTTGAGGTGTTTTGCATTATGGAAAGGGCTTTCCTCGAACTATAGGTTCCCATGGATACATGGTCTTCCTGGTTAGCTGACGTCGGTATTGAATCAACAGAGGAAGGATGAGACAGAACCTTGTTTTCAGAGACAAGGGATGCTGCAGTGTATTGAGGAATCATAAAACCGTTGTTAAGTCCGCTGTTCTTAACGAGAAAAGGCGGTAATCCTGATAATTTTGCATCTACTAGCCTTGCAACCCGTCTTTCAGATATATTCGCCAGTTCAGCTAAAGATATGCCGAGAAAATCCATTGACAGGGCAACTGGCTGACCATGAAAATTGCCGCCGCTTATTGCTTCCATGTCTGAAGGGAAGATAAGTGGATTATCTGTTACTGAATTGATCTCTATCTGCAGTTTGGTCCTTACATAGTCTATGGCGTCTCTGCTTGCTCCGTGAACCTGGGGTATACAGCGAAGAGAATATGCATCTTGAACTCTATTGACCTTGAATTTTTCGATAATTTCGCTCCCCTTTATGAGTTTTCTTATGTTGGAAGCTACTCTTCTTTGTCCAAGATAAGGTCTGAGTTCATGAGTTCTGGAGTCAAAGGCATAAGGTACACCGTGAAGAGCTTCCAGAGATATGGCGCCAGCGATATCAGCTATTTTAGAAAGTTGATGACCTCCGGCCAAAGCTAAACATCCAACAGCTGTCATGACAGCTGTCCCGTTGTTGAGAGCAAGTCCTTCCTTGGGGGCCAGTCCAACAGGCTTCAGCCCGTTTGCTCTGATGGCTTCTATTGCCGTCATTCTTCTGTTCTTGTAAATCACTTCACCTTCGCCTATTAGTGTTATTGCAATATGGGATAGAGGACATAGATCACCACTTGCTCCCACAGATCCCTGCTCCGGAACAACCGGGTGAATTCCGAGATTTAGAAAATCTACCAGTTGTTGCAAGGTAGGCAATGAAATACCGGAAAACCCTCTAATTAGACTGTTTATTCTCAAAAGCATAATAGCCCTTACTATTTCTTCAGAAAAGGGTTTACCAACACCACAGGAATGACTTTTAAGAAGATTTTCCTGCAATATTCTGCTGTTTTCAGGTGATATTACAACAGAAGCAAGATCGCCAAAGCCAGTATTTATTCCGTAAATGACCTTTTCAGATCTAGACCATTCGGAGACTATTTCAGCACCACGATTGACAAAGGTTATTGCGGCAGGATCAAGGGAAACCCTGTGCTGGTGTTTTGCTACATTTACTACATCGCCAATTGTAAGGGAATGGCCGGTTAATTCTATTACGGGAACTGACATGAATATTCACCTCCAAATGGATTTTTAAATATCAGGAAAGGCTGCGTTAAACAACTATTCCGTTGTAAGTATTACAGAAAGAACATAAACCCCTTTTATCCAGATTATTTATGGTAGTTCTGAAACCCTCTCGCTCAAGTATCTTCTTTCCGCAATTTCTACAATAAGTAGTTACATTACCCTGCATGTTACCCTTGTAGACATATAAAAGTTTTTCGTTTGCTATTCTGTAAAAATCTTCCATAAGCCTGATGGATGTTGGTTCCTCATGCCAGTCATGTGCCGGAAAATATCTGGAAATATGGAACGGAACAAATTCAGAAATTGAACAGATCCATTCTATCATTTCTTCAAATTCCTGTTTAATGTCATTAAACTCGGTTACCACCAGATGTGCTATTTCTGTATGAATTCTGTTTTCGACCATTGTTACTATTGTCTGACAAACTGTATCAAGATGACCTCCAAGAAACCTGTACTTTTCAGCACTGAAGGCTTTCAGATCAATATTAACTGCATCAATAAAGGGGAGGAGTTCCTTTAGAGGTTCTGCAGAGATCATTCCGTTAGTTACAAGAACGACATCAATTCCTTCATCCTTGAGTCTGGGGGCGGTATTTGCAATATATTCATAGCTTACAAAGGGTTCATTGTAAGTAAAAGCAACGGATCTGATGTTTTCATTAATGACAGTATGCACCAATTCTTCAGGAGGACAGAATCTGGTCCTTACATTATCATGACATGTAGCTATCTGCCAGTTCTGACAAAAGGGGCACTTCATGTTACACCCGATACTCCCTACTGAAAAGATCAGAGTTCCCGGCTTCCAGTGGAAAAGAGGTTTTTTCTCAACGGGGTCTATCCCAACAGAAGAAAGTCTTCCATAGTTCAAAGATACCAGTCCTGATTCAGAATTGAACATCCGGACATTGCAAAGACCGGATATTCCAGGCTCCAGCCTGCAGTGATGAGGACAAAGGTCACAAACTGCCGAGTTTTTTTCAAGGTGCCAGAAAGATGCAGGGAAACTGTCATTCTTATATTCTGTAATGTTGTTATTCATCGTTATCGACCTTCTCTGAATAACGGGTTACAGTAAACCGAAATATTCTCGTCCCCACGAGCTGTCTTATCCCTGCTTTGGAACATGCGATGTTGAGCTGTTCCTGAATTGTGTTTACCCCTTCAAGATCAGGGAGCAAAACTCCTCTTTTATTTCCCTTTTCTACAATTACTCCGTAATTTGCTGGATCCAGACAGGAGACATCACTTATCTCTTCGGGGTCAGAAAGGACATCTACCGATATTAGAAGATCCTTTAATTCTTCTGGTTTTACTGGCGGGAAACGTGGGTCCCTCAACGCAGCAGAAAGAGCATTTGAAATAATTTCTTCATAAAGAGCTGAATGTACTGGATAGATAGTACCTATACATCCTCTCAATTTTCCTTCCTTTGATTTCAGGCTTACAAAACAGGCACGTGGTTTTTTAAGTTCTTCTTCAGGTTCAAAATAATTTAAACCTTCCCCTTTCTCAAGTTTTTGTCTGATCGCATGTCTTGCAAGTCTTGTAAAGGGATCTTGATCTTTTAAGGTTTCGGAGATTGTATCTTTGTTTGTATGGGCCACACAGTAGCCAACGCCAAAAGGACCTTCATAGGAAAGAATATTGATCTTCCGATCGGAAAAGAGACCTAAAAGAAAAAGTAAGGACCTGACGCCACATTCTGCTGCATTATTAACAAATATTTCGGATAGTTCCAATAGTCCCGATGGGTCGTTACTTTCCAGTGATTGTATTATTTTTTTGTCAAGCAGTTGTCCGTCAGGATGGAATCCAGAGGGGCCACCTGGTTTCAAACTGTGAGAAAGGTCTCCACTTGCCAGAAGTGACCATGAGAGATCATCTTCAAAGTCTCTCAGTTTTATTCCCGCATTGTAAGCCTCCCTGTACGTTAGTCCTACAGGATTTGCTATTATCACATAAGGAGAAAAGCCTTCTCTTTTTTTCAGGAAATGGAGAGGTACAAAACTGCCATGATCAATTAAGGCCTTTTCTGAGGAACCAATACTGATCCTTGTCGATGATGAGAGAAATTTTGCAAGTTTTGTCCCTTTTCCGGGATTCCCTTTTAATTTCATTTTTTCCTCTGGAACTCCGAACATCGACATGGAACCCTCGTATTCTTCTGCCAGCAAAAGGTTAAGACCCTTGTTAAAAGATGCATGAGGAGAAAGAACCAATAGAACATCAGGTACTTTATTCGAAACAAATTCAGCAAGATCCTCCATGGCTTTAATTGTGCTACTTGCCTCTTTTTCATTGCCTCTGCCTACTTTTGATATTATGATCGGAGGGTGAGGTGTAAGGCATCCCCATAACCACATAAATATCGCTCCTTTCATAAACTGAAGTCCATAACATAAAACCTGTTTCTTCTACTGCCCTAATTATAATTCAAAATCAGGAACATACGAAAAAGAGGTAGAACACTTTTCATGACAGGTATTAAATAATAAGCATTGCATCGCCAAAGGAGAAAAAGCGGTATTCTTCTTTTATAGCCTCCTGGTAAGCCCTCATGGTATTTTCCCATCCGGCAAAAGCTGAGACAAGCATTAACAGACTGCTTTTGGGAAGGTGAAAGTTTGTCAGCAATGCGTCTACCTTCTTAAAGCTATATCCAGGATAAATGAACAGGTTGGTCATTTCGCAACCGGGCCTTGTTATACCTCTATTATCAGTCATGCTTTCAAGAGTACGAACAACAGTGGTACCAGCTGCAATGATACGTCCTTCAGTCCGGGAGATCTTTTCAGCAGTTTCTGCAGGGACTTCGCAGTATTCCTCGTGTATATCGTGGTTTCTTATGTCATCTACTTTGACAGGCCGAAAAGTCGCAATTCCTACATGCAGGGTTACCCTGGCTGTTTCTGTGCCCTTTTCTTGTATCTCTTCAAGTACCCCATTGGTAAAATGCAGGCTGGCTGTCGGTGCTGCAGCTGATCCCCTTTTTTCAGCAAAAATGGTCTGGTAGTCTGAAACTTTAATATTATCGTTTTTTATATAAGGAGGAAGAGGAATCCTGCCATATTTGGAAATTATGTTATTAACATCGCTATCATCATTAAATATTACAATTCTGGTACCTCCAGGAAGCCTGCTACCTATTTCCAGACAGGTTGCATCTTCAAGTAATACTGCAGATCCTGGTTTTAACTTTTTGCCAGGTCTTACGAGGGCTTCCCAGGTTCTTTCGTTGTTGTTCAGAGACCTCAAGAGCAGGATCTCCGCCCTTGCGCTACCACCTTTTTTTGTTCCATAAAGTCTAGCTTTTATAACTTCGGTATCATTGAAAACTATAAGGTCATCAGAATTTAAATATTCAGGCAAGTCTCTGAAGGTTCTGTGTGTTATCCTGCCTGTAGATCTGTCAATAACCATAAGCCTTGAACTGTCCCTTGGTGAGGCCGGGCTCTGGGCAATAAGTTTTTCGGGAAGCTCATAATCGTACATGTTTATATCGTAATATTTATTTGACATGCTTAGTATTATCTATAAAAAGATCAATATATTTTTTCCAGCCTGGTGCCTGGAAAATAATGAGCCAGTATTTTTTTTGAATTCCATCCCTTTAAAGCAAGATTTCTTGCCCCCCATTGCGACAGCCCTACGCCATGTCCCCATCCACTACCCGTGAGAATAAAATTGCCGTTACTGTCAGTAGTTGATGAACCAGACCTGGAATAATTGTTCTCTACTGATGAACTTTTTTCTGGTTGAGGTCTGTCAAGGGCTTTCAACAGATATCTTTTACGAGCGGAAGGATCAAGTAACATATCTATCATTTCCCTTGATGTGAAATAACCCTGCTGTGTAAGAGTAGTTACCAGTTTTTCTTCCTTTGGGCTCAATTTAGGAGATGAAGTGTCTACAAAGGATAACATCGGTGCAGGCAGTGAGGTCCTTGATATTGTTTCAGTTTTCTGGCCGATATCCCTTTTTTCTGGCATTGATGTTCCTATTCTGAAAAAAGTGCTTTTTATATGATCTGCTCCTACTGCCATCCTGAAAGTATGTGCCTTCACGATTGTCTGACCCCTTGATCCACTTACAAGGATCTTATTAGCTCTTCCGAAGGGATCAGTTTCATGAACATTCAGTCCTGTAACATTGCCAATATTATATCCCAGTTTCTTCATTGCTCTGTCTATCTTTGCAGGAGAAAGAGATACTCTCCAGTTTGAATAGGGTGACTCGTAATTATAAGGCTCTTTTTTACCCCTCAGGTAGGGGATACGGCTACTCCATACTTTTGATACATCTGCGGTTGCTCCACCACTGTCTGAATGAAAGAAAGTAGAAGCTATGCTGTTCCCATATTTGATTATCATACCCTTTGTACTGGTGATCGCCTTGTCAAGTACTGGATCTTCAGCGTTGATCCCCCGGTAGACCTGGCAATGTGATTTGTCACAAAGGTCAAATCCCTCTGATCCATGTTTCCCCCTGTTCTTTAGTGCATATGTTCTGGAAATGACAGCCTGGGCCTTGAGTGATTCCACTGGCCAGTCCGGGTTTACCTCCATCTTAAGGACACCTCTGATGTAATCCTCAAGTTCCACGACATTTACTAAGGTAAGTCTTCCTTTAGAGTTGAGAACCATAAAATATCCTCTGTATTTTCTGTTGTTGTAAACCAGTGGAGATTTAGAGAAAAACTTGACAGGTTGTGACATGGACCTGTTCCCTGCAATTATCTTTACTGAACCTGAAGCTTTCAGGTTGAATGCAGAAGAAGATGTTCTGGAGCCATTTTTGTCAACAGCTGTGATCTGAGAAGCTGAACTCAGATGGAGAGCAGTTGTTCCTGATGCAAGTCCAACCTTGATGTCCAGGGCCTCAGCATCTGACTGGG
>CAZFJG010000013.1:8720-16415 GCA_964519285.1 uncultured Synergistales bacterium
ACTATCAGCAGGGTTCCTCTTCATTCAGGTCAAAACTGAACTGTAGTTCCTGAGGTACTTTAACACCCAGGTATTCAAAGGATTTGGCAGTGGCCTTTCTGCCCCTGGGAGTTCTTTCGATAAAACCCCTCTGTATCAGAAATGGTTCATAAATATCTTCCAGGGTCTGCTGTTCCTCGTTTAAAGCTGCAGCTATCGTAGATAATCCTACAGGACCTCCACCAAAAAGTTCTATGATAACTTTCAGGATATGTCTGTCACCATCGTCCAGTCCGTTAGAATCAAGTCCAAGCATATCAAGTGCGGAAACAGTTATGGGATGGTCTATTACTTTTTTTTCTCTTACCTCTGCTACATCCCGAACTCTTCTTAAAAGGCGCAAAGCAACCCTTGGCGTACCTCTCGACCTTTTTGCAATTTCCAGAGAAGCTCTATCTTCGATCTTGAGACCAAGTACCCCTGCTCCCCTTTTTATTATATCCGCCAGGGTTTCTGGAGGATACAAAGATAACTGCTCTACAATACCAAATCTTGCCCTCAGGGGAGAAGTCAGAAGACCGAGTCTTGTGGTAGCTCCTACAAGAGTAAAGGAAGGAAGGGGAATACAGATATTGTTTGCCAACGGACCTTTGCCGACAACAATATGAAGGTTGTAGTCTTCCATTCCAGAATAAAGTATCTCTTCAACGCTTGAAGGAAGTCTGTGTATTTCGTCAATAAAAAGCACATCGTTCTCTTCGAGGTTGGACAGAATTGCTGCAAGGTCTCCGGCCCTTTCAAGAGCAGGTCCAGTTGTGACTCTTAACTGCCCCTTCATTTCGTTTGCTATTATTCCTGCCAGTGTTGTTTTTCCGAGTCCCGGAGGTCCATAGAACAAAAGGTGATCAAGAGCTTCCTTTCTGTTCCTGGCTGCCTTAATAAATATCTGCAGCTTTTCCTTCAGGTGTCTTTGACCAATAAAGTCATTAAGTGTTTCGGGTCTTATACGTATCTCGTCAGGGTCATTTCCATTTTCAGCGTTAATGATCCTGTTCTCGTTTTTCTCTATCAAACTTCAACCCACCTTAATCAGGTCCTGTTAAGTTCTTTGAGAGCCGCTTTAATGATCTGGCTTTCATCCATTGAAGAAAGGTTCTGGTCCCGGTCCTTTTCAAGTTTTGTGAGAATTCTGCTGATATCTGTACTGGAGAAACCCAATGAACCGAGAGCTTCAATTACGGTGGCCCTTTTCCTTCCTGATCTCGAAGGTATACCGGAGCTGTATAATTCTTCAACATTTTTGCCTGAGAGATACCTGTTGAGCTCAAAGGAAATTCTTTCTGCAGTCTTGCGTCCAATTCCTGAGATTTGCAGAAAAACATCAGCTTCAGAATTTACTGCTGCGTTAATTATAGATTCAGCATCAAGACTTCTAAGAACAGTAAGAGCGAGCTTTCCCCCTACTCCCTTTATGGATATCAGCTTGAGAAAAAGCTCAAGTTCCTGGTTGTCGGAAAAACCAAAAAGAGAAACTCCATTCTCAGAGAACTGTACATGAGTAATTATTCTCGCGAAATCGGAGTTTGCACATATTTCAATTGCCGATCCAGAGCAGTTTATTTCAAATCCAAGACCGTTTACATCTATCAGAACATATTCAGAACCTACTTCGAGGACCTTGCCTTCAATACTTTTCAACATGGTCTTTCACCTTGTCTTTTTATTAAAAGAGTGAAGAGCCAGACCTGTCATGCTTATCGCCAGAGCATCAGCTGCATCATCAGGTCTTGGAATTTTATCAAGAGATAAAAGTTTCTGAAGCATTCTCTGGATCTGGTATTTATCAGCTCTTCCGTTTCCACATACTGCAAGCTTAATCTGATTAGGCTTGGGTTCAATATACTCTATTTCATGTTGAGCCGCCAGGAGAAGAATCGTTCCCCTCGCCTGCCATACATTTCCGGCAGTAGTTGTATTTCTACCGAAAAAGAGTTTTTCAATAGCAATAAGGTCAGGTTCCCATTTAAGAATACAGCTTTTGATATCATCGTATATTTTCTTAATTCGCAGGGAAACATCCGTATGAGGAGGAGTTTCCACACAACCATAATCCTTGACATTGAAATGTGGCCCGGATTTAATGATCAAGCCGTATCCAAGCTTTCCTATTCCGGGATCTATACCAAGGCATTTAACATGCTTAGTGTTATTCAAGCTCATTCATGATCTCATCTGGAATATCAAAATTCGAGTATACGTTCTGAATGTCGTCGTGATCCTCAAGCTGTTCCATTAGTTTCAATATTTTTTCAGCTTTGTCTTTGCTGTCTATCTGAATAGTATTTTGAGGGATCATATCAAGTTCTGCCTTTTCTATGTAATAGCCTTCAGATTCCAGAGCATCTTTTAACGTGGTAAGTTGCGAAAGATCACAGTAAACACTGAATCCATCCTGTTCCTTTTCAAGTTCCTCGGCTCCGGCGTCTATAGCTACAAGCATAAGTTCATCCTCGTCAAGATCCCTGCCTTTTACCTGTACAACTCCTTTTCGCTCGAACATCCAGGCAACACATCCTGACTCTCCCAGAGATCCTCCATTTTTCCCAAGAATAGACCTGAGTTCAGATGCTGTTCTGTTACGATTATCGGTAAGAGCTTCCATCATGATTGCAACTCCGCCGTTGCCGTAACCTTCATACTGGATCTCTTCATAAGATGTTCCTTCTATTTCTCCAGTTCCTCTTTTAATTGCTCTTGTAATATTATCCTGGGGAACACTTGAAGCTTTTGCCTTATCTATAGCCGTTTTTAATCTAAAATTACTCTCCGGGTCTCCTCCACCTTCTTTTGCCGCTACAATAATTGCTCTTACAAGCTTTTGAAAGAGATTTCCCCTCTTGGCATCCTGTGCTGCTTTTCTGTGTTTTATATTCGCCCATTTAGAATGTCCTGCCAAACTTCTCACCTCTTTGTCATATAAAAAAATCAATCTGTTCAGCTTACCTCAGAGTGCAAACTGGTGGCATTTTTCTTTTGTGTTCGGATGATCCTATCATATTAAGTATCTTTTCAGATATTTCCGGTAAAACATTCTGGCCAGAAAAATATCTGTCGATCACTTCGTAGGTCATTCCCATTTCCTTTTCATCAGTCTGTCCTTCCCACAATCCGGCAGATGGTGATTTGTTAATGATATGTTCAGGGATATCAAGATATCTCGCCATATCTCTTACCTCTCCCTTTAAGAGGTCACCGATTGGAAGGAGATCTGCTCCTGAATCACCATATTTTGTGAAATATCCCAGTTTGGTTTCTACAAGGTTACTGGTTCCACACACAAGATAATTGCAGGATTGGGCCAACATGTAAAGTGTTGTCATCCTCAACCTTGGTTTTACGTTAGCCATAGCTTTTGAGGAAAGAGGTGTACCTGCTTTTTCTGTTTCCATGGTCAAAGCATCGTAAGTAGAGGAAAGATCTACTTCAGCTGATGTTATATTAAATGTTTCAATGAGTAGTTTTGCGTCTGACATGTCCTGAGGAATGCTGTGACAGGGCATCATCACTGCAAGCATATTATCCTGGCAAACCCTTTTAAGTATAACTGCAACAACCGCAGAGTCTATGCCACCGCTAAGCCCTAATACACAGCCTTTCGATGAAGAAATCTCCAGCTTATTACGTAACCAGGATTCTATCTCAGGAAGAATAACTTCTGCTTTCAGGATATTTTCTGACATTTAGGTCACCTCATTTTTAGGAACATATATTGCCGATTTTTAAACCAGAATATTGTAACATACTGTTGTGACAGTCTTTGTAAATTTCGATACAATTTAGAGATCACAAGTGCAGTAATGGATGATAGACATCTGTATTTCGACTTGACATTACACCTGATTTCTTTCTTGTCTTTCTAACAAAAGATGCGAAAAGTCTCACTGTTTCTAAGGAGCTTTCAGAATCTGAGTTTTCCAGAGGATTTCCCAAAGGGTCATAATTTCTGCGTTTTCTTGAATCAGGAATTTTCCCACAGCAGTCGATGACGTACATCCTGTTTTCAATTGCTCTTGCGCGTGCAAGAACTTCGTTATTACCAAAAGATCTGTCTTCCGTTGAAGATGTGACGATGACAGCCTCAACACCTGAAAGAGCCAGAACACGAAAAAACTCCGGATGCAGGAGATCCGATGCATCAGTAACGGAGAAAAGAATTCCTTTGTACGGAAATATCAGGGGTTTCATGCCTCTAAGGTAAGGATCCTTATCGTAATTATTCCAGAAGAAATGGCACCCGTCGTATATTCCGGTTATTTCCCCTCCGTCATTGATCAGAAAGGTTCTGAGCCTTTTGTTATTATTTTCGTCGACCCAGTATAGCGAACCTGCTAATAACCAGACCACCTGTTCTCTTGCTGTTTTCCTGATCTCCTCCACGATCTCTTTATTATTTTCTGCTACATTATTGACCATGATGTCTGCAGAAAAAGCCAAAAGGGACAAGTTTTTCCCTTCAGCGGTAAGTGAACCTTGAAGATATGCAGGAAAATCATTTTCGTCAGGTTTTTTACACCCTGCTTTAAGAATACCGATCTGTATTTCTTTCATATAAATCATTTTCCCCTTTAATTTTATATCAGTATAGTTTATATAGTATAGTGTAACAAATAAGATCAGGGAGGATATTGTCGTGGAAAAACTAGTGCGATTCGGAGTTTCAGTTCCTGAAAGACTGCTGAAAAGTTATGACAGGATCCTTTCAAGAAAAAATATTCCAAGTAGATCAGAAGCCTTAAGGCAGTTGATTCGGAAAGAAGTCGGAAAAGATTCCTGGGAATCAGGTCAGAACGAAAATGAAAACGTTTATGGCACTATTACTATAACCTTCGATCACCATTCACACGATGCAAACGGCATGTTGACTTCAGTTCAACATAATTTCGGCGAGATCATTATATGCAATACACATATCCATATAGATCACGATAACTGCCTGGAGGTTATTGTTGCCAAGGGTCCTGCCAGAAGAATCAGAGGACTTGTAGATGCCCTTTCCAGATTAAAATGCATTGACAGCGTAGATCCGGTAATTACTGCTTTTCTTTAAAAAGAGGCAGCCCACGGCTGCCTCTTTAAAATTTATACTCCTCAGGATGGACAAGCATTCTTCTTTAAGGATTCGCCCTCAAGGAGGATAAGCAGTTTATTTTTGCATTTTGGGCATTTAATATCCTTGTCTGAACTTGAAAGCTCGAATTCGTATCCACATTCAGCACATTTAAAGCGTCTTTTGCTGTCTTTCAACATACTCATCTCCTTTCTATTGTAACCTGTAATTCTTTTATATATTATAAGCACTCAGCATATTATGTACAACAGTTTCAATATAAATACAGATTCGGCAAAGTTTAAGGATAATGGCATACATCAAAGGTTATAAGGATTTCTGGAAAAGATCATTTAAATACAAGAAGCCCACTGTTCCTGAAGTTCTCCTTTTAATATGTGGTCCTTTTACAGACTAAAGATCAGCTCCACAAAAGAATCCCCTCTCGAGCTATTTTAGCTCCAAGAAGGGATGTTATTCCGTTATGATCTATCAGAGGTGATACCTCTACAATATCGAAACCAATAACATTGAACCTGTTCATTTCATAAAACACATTCAGAAAATCTGAAGAATGGACTCCTCCTGGTTCCGGTGTTCCGGTACCTGGAGCAACAGAAGGATCAAAAACATCAATGTCTATGGAGATATAAACAGGTCTACCTTTTATTTCCTGGAATAGATCTTCCACCTGTTCCCTGTCTGGCAATCTGCTTGAAAGACAAGTATTATGGTAACCCCATTCAAATTCTTCCCTGGTGCCTGATCTTATGCCGAACTGATGAAGGTCCTTTCCAGATTGCAGACAGTTTTCAGCAACAAGTCTCATTACAGAAGCATGGCTCAGGGATCCACCGTGATAGAACTTTCTCAGATCTGCGTGTGCATCAAAATGAATAACACACAGGTTTTTGTAAAAAGAAGATGCAGCTTTAATTACTGGATAAGAAACAAGGTGTTCTCCCCCAAGAAGCAATACCTTTTTCCCTTTACTGAAAAGCATCCTCGAAACCTGCTCGATGTTCTCTAATGATCGAGACACATCCCCGATCGGAAAGGATATGTTGCCTAGATCATAAAATGATCTGTCCTCAAGGTCCATTTCGAGGGATGGACTGTATGATTCTATGTTCCATGATTCCTCTCTTATCGCATCAGGGCCCCCTCGGGTGCCTGGTGATCTTGAACATGTGTAATCTACCGGAGCCCCTATGATCACCATCTTTGTTTTATCAATGCTGGACGAGGAGGACATAAATCTGGTCAATTACTGTTTACCTCCTTTTTCCCCTCCAGCAGATCCTTTACGAAGGGAGGCAGCACGAAAGAAGCTTTGTGGATATTGTAGCTGTAATACCGGGTATCGCATTTGAATGATGGATCGGTAACATCTGAAGGGTCATAGTATTTGGAACCTGCAGTATAAGTCCACATCCCGGTAGGATAAGTAGGCATGAATCCCGTGTAAAGAGAGACCTTCGGGAATACAGTTCTCATTTCTTCAACAGCCTGCCTCACCAGTTCAGGTTCGGCAAAAGGAGATTCTGTCTGTGCTACGAGAATCCCTTTATTATCCAGGCTGTCAAATACATCTCTGTAGAAAGAAGACTTGAAAAGTCCTGCTGCAAAGTCCACAGGATCTGTACTGTCAACTATGACAACGTCAAAGGCATTGGTATGATCCTTGATGAACTCAAGAGCATCCATGTTGAGGATCCTGGCTCTTTCATCATCCATTGAACAACTTACATGGGGGAAAAAATCCCTTGAGGCTTTTACAACTTCTTTATCGATATCCACGAGAGTAACTTCTTTTACCCTGTCGTGTTTCAGACATTCCCTCAGTATTCCTCCGTCTCCTCCTCCTACTATAAGAACTCTGGATGGTGCTTCGTGCGCAAAGAGGGGAACATGAGCCATCATTTCATGGTAGCAGAATTCGTCTCTTTCCGTGAGCTGGACAGCACCGTCAAGGACAAGTATACGGCCATATTCAAAGGTCTCTGCGACAAGAAGATGCTGATAATCTGTCTGAATGTTACGAAGAATACCAGAGATCTTAAGACCCAGCTTCATATCCGGGGTCTGTAGTTCACTAAACCAGAGATCCGTGTTCCTTTTTTGCATTTCACTCATTTCAGAATCTCTCCTGAACGTAAAAAAGTGGACAGGCAGCAATTACTGAACCGTTCTTTACCACAGTGTGGTCAACAGATTTTACCATTACTTCTTTAAGCCTGACATTTCTCAGATCAAAAGATTCCCTTACCATTTCCTCAACTTTTGATGCAGCTTCAGCGGAAGTAACGAAACCGGAAAATTCCATAATCATTCCGCTTTTTTCAGAACTCTCAGGTATCCCTACTCCTATTGCTGCACCTATAGTCTCACCGGGGACGTCACTGGTTATTGAACCATACGCTACAGGAAGAAGTGATCCAAGAGGCATGTAGAAAGTCGGTTCAAAGACACAAGCCGGTGGTAAAACGCTGCTTACCCTCAAAAGGTTCATATCTCCTATGCCTGCGTTGATCAGAGCTGTATCAAACGCAGTAAGCTTATGTTGTCCCTCGCCTTTACCTACTACAAGTGAGAATTTCTCGGGTATT
>CAZFJG010000013.1:16515-27330 GCA_964519285.1 uncultured Synergistales bacterium
ACCTCACAACCCATTACCGCAAATTTGAATCCATCTGGCATATACCTGAAAAGATGTTCAACTTTCCCAAGGATGGAGACAACATCTGCACGTTTTCTTCCGCAGGTTGGACAAGAGATTATCTCGGGGCCACGATCTCTGAGTCCTGCAGCCCTGAGTATTTCGTACCCTGTTTCGATCTCTTTACATGGATCACCACTAAGACTGACTCTTAGGGTGTCTCCTATACCCTCTTTGAGCAAAATAGATAAACCACAGGAACTTTTTACAATGCCTAGAAGTCCAGGACCAGCTTCTGTAATACCTATATGAAAAGGATAGTCGGAATATTTTTTTGAAAGCATTGCATTGCTCCTGATGGTATCGTTTATACTGGTTGACTTGGCAGACAGGATAATATCATGAAAATCATATCTTGTTAAAATAAACAGTTGTTCTTCTACGGCCAGAAATAGGGCTTTAGCCATGTCTCCTTCAGCCTCTTCAAGCTGTCTTGAATTTATAGATCCTCCATTTGCTCCAATCCGGATCACTGTTTTATTCTGTCTGGCTGCATCAACTATTGATTCTATGCCTTTTTTTGATCCCATGTTTCCGGGATTTATCCTTATTGCAGGACATCCAGAATCAATAGCTGCAATAGCAAGTCGGGGATCGAAATGGATATCCGCCATCAATGGCAGTCTTGAAAAACTGGCAACTGTGGCAAGGTTCCTTTCAAGTTCCATCCTGGGAAAAGCAACCCTGGCAAGTTCACAACCAGCTTTTTCAAGGTTTTCAAGCTGTTCAAGACATGATATCGTGTCATCTAAAGGAACCTTAAGCATACTTTCTACCCTTACAGGGTAATTACTACCAATACCTATTTTTGCTAATTTCACATTTCTTGAAACCATACAAAAGGCCTCCTGTGTTTCCCTTAAAAGATCCTTTAAAAATCCTTAAAAGATCCTTACAATGTCTTTCCAGGTTACAAAGAGTATCAATGCAATAAGGAGGACAAAACCAGCAAGGTGAATAACATTTTCTATTCGTTCAGGAACTTTTCTGCCTGTAACAAGTTCTACAAGGACAAAGACAAGTCTTCCTCCATCGAGTCCGGGAAAAGGGAAAAGATTGATAAGTCCAAGGTTGAGGTTAATAATAGCGAGAAAAGACAGGAATGACCATAATCCTCCTCTTGCTGCCTGCCCTGCGAGAGAAGCGATTCCTACTGGTCCCGTGATCTCAACTTCGGATTGGTTAGTAAGAAGCATGAAAATACCCTTGATCCATTCTCCACTCATACGAAATATATAGGCAAAAGAATTTGTAAAAGCACCTACTATCGAGAAGTTCCTGAAGGATGGCCTGATACCCAGAAGAGGCGTTCCATATTTTTCATGTTCAGGTATTGATACGTCAAGGGAAATCCTTCTATCTTCTCTCTGAACAATAAAGGATACAGGGCCTTCTGTTGCTTCTTCCTTGATCAGTTGGGACATTTCATCCCACTGTGACACTGTCTCACCGTTTATTTCTACTATGACATCTCCAGTCTGTATTCCTGAAGACTGGGCCGGAAGGCCATCCATAAGCTCTCCGACTTTGGTGCTCTCAAGGTTCATAATACCGTGTCCATATAGAAATACTGCGGTAAGAAGAATAGCAAGTATTATATTCGAAAGAGCTCCGTTGAAAAGAATAAAGAATCTTGCCAGGGCTCCTTTGTCGGAGAAAGCACCGCCCTTGACTATTTTTTCTCCGGGCTTTTCTTCGTCCATTCCGGCTAATCTGACAAATCCCCCTACCGGAAATATCCTGGCAGACCAAAGAACACCATCAGAAGCTTTCTTCTGCCAGAAAACAGGTCCCATTCCAAAAGCGAATTCATGAACCTGAACACCTGCTATCCTGGCAGTTTTATAATGTCCGTATTCGTGAGAAATAACGCATATAGCTATAACAATTACAAATGACAGAAGACTTATCATATTCTAACCTCTCAAGCTTTAATGATCTTTTTCATTTTTTACAAAGTTCTCTTGCTTTTTCTTTAGCTGACCTGAAAATATCCACTGCTTCTTCAATATTACCGGGAGAACCACCTGAATATGAAGAAACAACAGTATCAATAATAGAGTATATATCTGAAAAGCTACTTTGTCCCTTCAAAAAACCCTCAACTGCACCTTCATCTGCACCAAGAACTAAGGCTGGATAAGGCCCTTTCATTTTCATAGCTTTTATTGCAAGGGCAATACATGGAAATTTCTCAAGATCCGGTGACCTGAAATTTAAAATCCTGTCATGTACAACTGGTTCTTCAAAAAATCCGCCATTTAAGGTCAATCTTTCTGGAAAAGCAAGGCATACAGAAGCTGGAATTAACATGCTTGCGTTAGCTGCACTCATCTTCAGAGTGTTATCACAGAACTGTACGATACCGTGCACAAAGGCATCAGGATGTATCACAGCAGAAAGCTGTTCTGGTTTCATATCGAAGAGATACATTGCCTCCATGAGTTCTATGCCTTTATTCATAAGAGTAGCACTGTCAATGCTTATCTTGCTCCCCATTTTCCAAACCGGATGCTGTAGAGCTTTTGCCGGAGTTATGTATTTAAACTCCTCAGATGGAAGATCTAGAAAAGGACCACCAGAGGCGGTAAGATAAATTTTTTTTACATTTTCTTTTTTTTCATTCATGAGACATTGCCATATTGCATTGTGCTCACTATCCAGAGGCCTTAACTGGTCTTTTCTTTTAACATGAGGCATTATCCAGGGTCCTCCGAGTACAATACTTTCCTTGTTTGCCAGGGATACGTCAAGATCAAGCTTGAGGGATAGTTGAAGTGCCATAATGGCACCTGTTCCTGAGGATGCGAACACAACATGATCGACAGGAGGATCCTGCAAAACATCGAGCAGACTATCCTTTCCAGTTGACACTCTCGCTTTTTCATCGTCAGGCAGGATGTTTGCGAGTTTTTTGGCACTTTCAGGATCAGTCATGACGATCTTTGAAGGGTGAAATTCCCGATATAGGCTAAGCATCCTGTCTACATTGGTCTGAGCTGCCAATGTCACAACGTTGAACCTCTCCGGAAAGAGTCTGCATATCTCCATTACAGAACTACCAACACTTCCGGTACAGCCTATAACAGCAACATCAACAGATTTTAAATTCTTTTTTTTCATTAACCTATAATAACTCCGAAAAGAAAATAGGTAATGGTACCGCTGACAAGGATACTGTCGAATCTATCGAGAAAACCACCATGTCCAGGGATTACGGAACCGCTGTCCTTAAGTCCGGATTCCCTTTTAACCAGGGACTCGGCAAGATCTCCAATCTGTCCGGCTATTCCACATATGAGACCTATTGTTAAAAAAGGAAGAGGAGGAAAAGCAAAAGTAAATGCTACTATTACTCCGCCAAGAAGGCTTCCACTAAAACCTCCGAAGAATCCTTCCCAGGTTTTGTTGGGACTTACTTCCTCGGAGAGACGTTTTTTACCCCATTTTGACCCGATGATGTAAGCTGATACATCACAGGCCCATGTGCACAGGAAAAGGGTCAGGAGAAAATAGATCCCCCTTGGAAAGGCCCTGAGATGGAAAATAAAGGCCCATGGTAGACAGATGTAGATAATACCGGAAAGAGTACCTCCCAGGTTCCACAAAGCATTGCTTCTTCCTGTAAGATGACGCCTTATCAGCTCAACAAGAAGAATAGCCAAAGCAGTCAAAACAAATAATGGTCCAAGGAAAAGGAATAAAGTCTCTGTATATGATGAATAGAAAATCAACAACGCTGTAATCAGACCTATTCCTCTTGACATATGTGCTTTTGACTCGAAAAATGAGTAATATTCCCATAAAGAAATACAGGCAACAGCAGCAGTAATAAGAAGCCATAGAGATCCTCCTGCGATAATACCACCAAGTATCAAAGCTACTATAATTACACCACTGACAGCTCTTTTGACATTTTCATTCTCTTTATTAAACATTTCCATATCGTCTACTCCTCCGAGCAAAGGATTCGATAGCTTTCTGGAGCTCTTCCTCTCCAAAATCTGGCCATAATACTTCGGTAAAATAGAACTCACTGTAAGAGGACTGCCATAGCCAGAAATTGCTAAGACGGTTTTCTCCGCTTGTTCTTATTATAAGGTCAGGATCCGGTACATGTGGCAGGTAGAGATACTTTGCAAAAAGTCCTTCATTTATTGTGTCACAGGATCCTTTTTCTGAAAGGATCCTGTTTACCGCGTCGATGATCTCCTGTCTTCCTCCATAATTCAGACATATTATTAACTGCATTCCAGTAGATCTTTCAGTTTCTTTCATTGACAGTTCCATCAGTGAGATCACATCTTCAGGTAACTTATCCCTTCTGCCGGCAAAAATAAGCTTAATGTTCTTTTCCGCAAGCTTTTTTGCCTTGTGAAGAATATATTCCCTGAAGAGAACCATAAGACCATTAACTTCATCCTCAGGTCTTTTCCAGTTCTCGTTTGAGAATGCATAAAGGGAAATATGTTTTATTCCTTTGTCAGAGGCCGCAGCTACGGTTCTTTCAACTGCAGAAACTCCTGCTTTGTGACCAAAAAGCCTGGGAAGATGTCTCTTTTTTGCCCACCTCCCGTTTCCATCCATTATTATCGCTACATGATCCGGGATTGTGTTTGGATCTATGTCCATCAGGATCCGTCCTTTCTGTTCCTGCAGACATCAAGGTACCTTTTGATCTCCTGTATGTCTTTCCACGTCACTTCCTTAGGACTTCCGGGTTTTCTTGACTGATTTCTCAAAAGGTAACTTGGATGAAACATGGGCATAAGGTCTATTCCTCGCCACTTGAACCATTTTCCTCGAAGTTTTGTTATTCCTTCCGTGGATTTCAGAAACCATTTTGTCGGTGTACTTCCCAGACAAACAATGATATCTGGATTTATTAATGCTATCTGGGTCTCCAGATATTTGCTGCAAGCCAGCATTTCCTCTATAATTGGAGTTCTGTTGTCAGGCGGTCTGCACTTAACCACATTTGTAATATAAACTTCCTTGCGGTCAATACCTGCTGCTTCAAATATTTTTGTAAGTAATTTCCCAGCTTTTCCAATAAAAGGCTTACCTTCTTTATCCTCGTCAGCCCCTGGAGCTTCTCCAACGAACATAACACAGCTATTGCGGGAACCCTCGCCCAGAACAGGTTGTGTTCTTTCTGAATGCAGGGCACATTTCGTACAGCTTCCAACCTGTGAAACCAGCTTTTCCCAACAATTCTCGATATTATTCCGGATATCCTCCGGTGGTTCAGAAATTTTAATTCTGTCTGCGGTCATTCAAAAAGCACCTCTTCGATCTCTACATTTACAGTACCTATTTCCATGCCAGTAAAATAACTTATCGCTGAAATTATCCTTTTCTGTACCAACTTTGACAACTGGACAATATTTCTGCCATCCAGCTTTATTCTGATAGTAACCGTAATTATCAGTTTCTCATCGCTTGTCCTTACTTTAACTTCATCGACTTTTTTAACCTGTGTAGTGATCTTTGTTACATGTTCACTTATCTGTGAAATGGCCATAATATCTATTTTCAGATTACCCAGAAAGCTGAAAGGGGGACGGACAATTGTCCTTTCTCCTTCGTGCTGTTCCTTTGATTTCCATAGTTCTTTGAGGTGTCCAACCAGTTTCCCGCCGAAATTTTTACGTATCTGTGCGTGAGAAACAGGAATTACATGATGACCGTTCTGCATCCTTTCCCTTACAGCTGTTGATATTTCCTCTGGAGTAGCGATGTCTGTTATGAAAATATAACTGTACGGAGGTGATATTCCGAGATTTCTGGAAATTTTGTTGGCCATGGACTCAGATGTGGCGATGATCATTACCTTGCAAGGAGAATGGTTAAGTAGAAAGTTTATTACTTCCTGTCTATGATCGGGAAACTGGAAAAGGGCTCTTCTAATTGCTTTGATAAGATTTTTTTCTGATTTCGCACTTTTGCCAATCATTATTCTGCCTTTTGATACTACAAGTCCGTCATCTATAACGTAATCTACTTTCTTTTCCCTGGCAAGTAATTGAGCTCGCCTGCTTTTACCTGTCCCGGCAGCACCAATAAAACCAATAACATTTATCTGGCTCAGAGATCCTGTTTTTTTCTTTCTAATGGCCACTTAATATCACCTGCCCGGAATTGTACAATAAAAAGATTAAAGGCTGTTTATTTTGGGATCATATTTTCAACTTCTGTGACACTTACATCTCCACCAAGCTGTTTCAGTTTCTTATCGATATCCTCATATCCTCTCCAGACATGCCCCATATTAAAAATATGTGTTTTATCCTGTGCAGCAAGACCCGCAAGAACAAGTGCTGCTCCTGCCCTGAGATCTGTAGCCACTACATCTGCTCCTATAAGTTCCTTTACACCTTTTATTATGGCAGTATTACCCTGAACGTCTATGGAACTACCCATTTTATTCAATTCACTGACATGTCTGAACCTTGATTCAAAAACACTTTCCTGAATTATGCTGGTACCTTCAGCAAGTGTCATCGCTGCCATTACCTGAGGCTGAAGGTCTGTAGGAAAACCGGGAAAAGGCAGGGTCTTAAGTGATACAGATCTTGATCTATGTTCTGAAGGACCAACAGTCACAGATGATCCCCGGCATGTAATGGGTACGTTCATTTCCTCGAGTTTGGCGAGCAGGGCATCAACATGTGATATCCTGATATCATCTATTGTAACTTGTCCTCCTGTTATAACGCCTGCAAGCAGGTACGTTGATGCTTCTATCCTGTCAGGAATTATCCATGATTCTACGGAATTCAGTTCGTCCACTCCTTCAACAAGGATCTCTCCTGAACTTTTTTCTTCAATAGAAGCACCCATGGATTTGAGAACTTCTATAAGGTTTCCTATCTCCGGTTCCCTTGCAGCATTTTCAAGGAGTGTTTCCCCCTTTGCAAAAACCGCTGCCATTAATAAATTTTCAGTTGCTCCTACGGAAGGAAAGTCAAGGTATATTCTGCATCCTTTCAGTCCGTTAGCCTTTGCGTGTACAGCACCATGTACAAGTTCAATATCTGCACCCATCCTTGACAGTCCTTTGAGATGGAGATCTATGGGCCTGCTCCCGATGGAGCATCCGCCTGGTAGAGGAAGGATAGCCTTGCCACATCTTGAAACAAGAGGACCAAGAACCAGAGAGGACGCTCTCATTTTTCTCACCAGGTTGGAAGGTGTCTCCCATTTAAGATCTTCAGGAACTTCAAGGTCCATTTCATTATTCTTGAAATCCACTTTAACTCCCAGTTGCCTTAAAAGATCAGCCATAGTACTAATATCTTTAAGACCTGGTACTCTCTTGAGTTTTAAAGTTTTGCCCTTTAGCAAAAGTGAGGCAGCCATTATAGGCAAAGCAGCATTCTTTGCACCCTGTGCTTTTATCCTACCCTTCAGGCTGGTCCCTCCCCTTATAGTCATTTTGTAGTTCACACGATCACCCCATGAAGTATTTATATTCAGGACGAGTCCTTGTTGACTTGTTATAGTCTTTTTTCAAGTATGTCACATATTATTTCCGATGCATTTCCATTTCCGAAGGGATTACCTGCATTTCTTACTATTTCATCGTAATATTCCGAATTGTTAAGGAGTTTATTTATTTCCTGCTCCAGTTTTGCAGTTTCCTGCCCTACAAGTATGGCTGTACCTTCCTCAAAGGCTTCAGGCCTTTCTGACACATCCCTTGTAACCAGAACAGGAATTTTAAGAGATGAACCTTCTTCCTGTAGACCTCCACTATCAGTTATAATCATAAAACTTCTGCTCATTATCGCTACAAAATCCTGGTAATCCATAGCCTCTGTCAATATTACTCTTTCAGTATCTTTGAAAATATCAAAGATATCGTCTCTGACCAGAGGATTTTTATGCACTGGAAGAACAAGCCACAGGTCTGGGTTTTTCTCAATTATTCTTTTAACTGCATTGCATAAATTTTTAAGAGGTTTACCCCATGATTCTCTACGGTGCAGAGTCATAAGAAGAACCCTGCTTTCAGCCGAAAGTATATCCCTGAAGGGATATTTCGCGGTATTTTTAATTTTATCTACTGTTTTCCATAAAGCATCTATAACAGTGTTACCAGTAATATACACAAGTTCGGAAGAAGACCCCTCCCTGACCAGATTGTCAGCAGATCTGGCAGTTGGAGCAAACCAGAATGAACATAATCTGTCTGTAAGAACCCTGTTTGCCTCCTCAGGAAAGGGCAATTTCATATTATAGCTTCTCAGACCTGCTTCTATGTGTCCAACCGGTATATTCCTGTAAAAGGCTGATAACGCAGAAGCAAAAGTTGTTGTAGTATCTCCGTGAACAAGAACTATATCCGGTTTAACTTCATCAAATATTTTCCCTGTTCCTGTTAAAACCTGGGATGTTATATAATCAAGGGACTGCTTTTCTTTCATTATAGCAAGGTCAAAATCAGGTTTAATGTCAAAATAGGACAATGCACCATAAAGCATGTCAGTATGCTGACCGGTTGCCAGAACTAATGGTATAAAATATTCACGTCTCTTCAACTCTGTCACCAGAGGAGCCATTTTAATTGCCTCCGGTCTGGTGCCTGTTACACAAATGACCTTTTTCTTATTCTCTTGTGACAATGCAAATCCTCCAGCTAATTCTATATCATACAACCGGTAAGTAAAACAAAACCGGACAGAACCATTATAAAATTAACAAAACCCAGAATTATAACAACTTTAATTCTACTTACTCCAGCATCAATAAGCCTGTGGTGAAAATGTAACCTGTCAGCTACAAAAGGAGATGACCTTTTCAGTGATCTTCTTATGATTGCAAAAAGTGTATCTGCTACAGGAATTCCACCGCAAAGGAACAGTATAAAGGCCAAAGCGAATACACTCAATGGTTCTATCAATTCAATCGAAACAAAGACAAAATGAGAGGAAAATAAAAGACCTAAAAGGGTACTTCCTCCATCTCCAAGAAAAGTCCTTGCAACAGGAAAGTTCCATACCAGGATACCGGAACCCAGTCCTATCAGGGGTATCCACACGAAAGTCGGAGTAAAAAGTAAAGCAACAAAAGTCGAAATCAGGAAAGTAACAATACATAGTCCATCTAAACCGTCAATAAGATTATATGCACTTATCATACCTGTAATCCAAAATACCAGTATGGCGCTTTTCAAGATACTGGTGTCAAAAAAATATACTATCAGAAATGCTGACATAAGGTGTATAAAAAAGCGTAACATAGGATTAACGCTTCTCATATCATCGAGATAACCTGTGACAAAAACAAGAACAGTTGCAGTAGAACTGAATTTCAGGAAAAATGGATCAGCAGCAACAAAAAGGAGCCACATAGTATATCCTGACCACATAACTATTCCTGCACCTCGAGGCACGGTACCATGGTGAACTTTCCGGCCCCCCGGGAGGTCCACAATGTCGTATTGTCTGGAGAGTTTAATGGAAAGGGGGGTTATACCAACCCCCCAGATAAAGCTGAGAACCAGAATTACTGCTAATAAAAGCACCTTTTTACTCCTACTTGGTTCCGTATAGCCGGTCTCCTGCATCACCAAGCCCGGGAATGATATAGGCGTGGTCATTCAGGCATTCATCAAGAGCCGCAGTATATATGTTTATCTCAGGATGATCGGAATGGACCTTTTCAACTCCTTCAGGCGCAGCTATCATGCAGACAAGGGATATTTTCCTGGCACCTTTTTCCTTTATCAGGGAAATAGCAGCAGATGCTGATCCTCCTGTAGCAAGCATGGGATCTATAACAAATATATCCCTTTCCTCTATGTCCCCTGGTAATTTGCAATAATATTCCACTGGGCTGAAAGTTTCAGGGTCTCTGTAAAGTCCAATATGTCCTACTTTTGCATTAGGAATTATCCTCAGAATACCATCTACCATTCCCAGTCCTGCTCTCAATACTGGAACTATAGCAAGTTTCTTGCCAGCAAGAGTGAATGCCTCCGTTTTCGCAATAGGAGTTTCAACAGTTGTTTTTTCCAGGGGAAGTTCCCTGGTGATCTCAAAAACCATCAAACTTGAAATTTCTTCTACCAACTCTCGAAATTCCTTAACTGTAGTATTTTTATCTCTTATCATTGTAATCTTATGTTGAATTAACGGATGATTAAAAACAACAGTCTGTCCAGAATCAGATCCAGACAAAACTATACCGGGTTTATTCTCCCTTTGAATGATCTTATTTATGCGTCTTAAATGTCTGTCCCCTTCAAAGGGTACTGCAAGCCATTCTTCAAGGATCTTGAATACATTTTTCATGTCGTATTTTCGTCCTTCAAGTACCAGTATATTCGAATTGTTGTGCTGACGGCTTAACCTTGCAGTTTCTTCATTCTTTACCAACGCTGCATATGCTCCCTGCACCTTATTCGCAGAGATGCTCATCCCTATCCCTGTTCCACATATCAGAATGCCCCTGTCAGCCTTGCCTTTTGTGACTTCTTCAGCTACAGCAAAGGCAAAATCGGGATAGTCAACACTATTTTCTCCATTATCAGTTCCTTTATCGGAGACAACATATCCTTGACCAGCAAGATAAGTCTTAATTTTTTCCTTTAGAGCAAATCCTGCATGATCAGATCCGAGAACTATTTTCATTATTTAATAAACCTCCCGTAAATCCATAAACACTTTTATAGTTGCTTCCTTAATATCTCACCTGCAACTCCCCGTCAGCTAAGCAGGGTGAGCATGGTACCTGCAGCTACAGCTGTAC
>CAZFJG010000014.1:0-9905 GCA_964519285.1 uncultured Synergistales bacterium
GCAGCTGGTGTCGTTCTGGCCTCAGGTGGATACCCTGGAAAGTACATCAAGGGTGTTGAGGTGGAAGGCCTTGACACGGAAAAACATGCTGAAGACACCCTTATCTTCCATGCAGGAACCCTTCAAGACAGCAACAGGAAAATAATCACCTCAGGAGGCAGAGTTCTAACAGTTGTAGGAATATCAGGAAACTCACTGGAGGAAGCAGTAAAGAAGGCCTACAGTAGGATAGACAACATTCATTTCAAAGACATGCATTACAGAAAGGACATTGCAGGAAAAGCCAGAACTTTTTAAAAGCAGGGAGATGAATGAAAAATGAGCAGTGAAAAACCTTTGGCAGGTATTGTACTGGGTTCAAAATCAGACATGGAACAGGCAGAAAAGATCTCTGCAATACTTGATGAACTTTATATAGTTCATGAAGTTACAGTGGCTTCTGCACACAGAACTCCCGAAGATGTGGCAGCATACTCCACCAGTGCCAGAACAAGAGGTATCAAAGTAATTATTGCAGTAGCAGGCCTTTCAGCTGCATTGCCGGGCACCATAGCTGCCCATACCATTCTTCCTGTAATAGGAGTTCCTGCGGTCTCAGGGTCTCTTGGAGGAATGGATGCTCTCCTTGCCATAGCACAGATGCCACCTGGCGTTCCTGTAGCAACAGTTGGTATAAACGGAGGCAGGAATGCTGCACTTCTGGCCGCAAGAATTATTGCAATTTACGATGAAAAAGTCTTTACCGCTCTTTCAGAATGGACAGTAAAGGCATCTGAAAAGACAAGACTGGACAGGGCACATATAAAAGGACTTCCTTCTGCTCCACCTGAGGCCTTTGAAATATAATGGCAAACGTATACAACACAGGATTATGTCCCTTCTGTGAAATGAGAAGGGGCATAATCCTTCAAAACAAATATGCCCTGGTTATCGAGGACACTTTCCCGGTTACAAAAGGACACCTTCTTGTCATAACCAGAAGGCATGTTGAATCATTTAGAGACACTACAGAAAAAGAAAAACAGTTCCTTTTTGATCTCGTCGACAGGTCAATTGATTATCTGAATTCAAAATTCAGCCCCCAGGGCTTTAACATCGGTATAAATATAGGAGAAGATGCCGGCCAGTCTATACCTCATGTACATATACACGTAATACCAAGATATAAAGGAGATGTCCCTGACCCCAAAGGTGGTGTGCGATGCGTGATACCCTGGAAACAGACATATTGAAGGCAAACTATCTTAACTTCGAAGAAACCACACCAATAACGACAAGCACAGCCATCCAGAAATATTTTAGATTACCGGTGAACAGAAAGGCTATTTTATCCTGACCCAACAAGGCAGATGTACCAAAAATGAAGATCACGATCACTGTAAGTACACCAAGAAATACCCCTTTTACAGTAAAAGGCCTGCGTTCCATATGATTACCTCCGTGTAATGATTACTGAAACTGAGATTAACCATATGACATTTTAACATTCCTTCCTGAAAATCACTCATATTCGAAAAGATTTTTTTCAAAATCAAGAATATCTTTTTTTATTGCAGAAAGCCTGACTCTACCATCTTCAATCTGAGATCTTACACTATCAGGAGATGTGCCACCTTTTACATTTCTTCGAGATATTGCTGATTTAAATGAAATAACTTCCATTACATCCTCATTTACTTCAGGTAAATGTTCTTTTATTTCAGCATAATCAAGTTCAGTCAGATCTTTTTTCTGTTCAAGACACCATTTCACAAGTCTGCCAACCTTCCAGTGAGATTCTCTGAAAGGAACGTTTTTCATAACCAGATATTCAGCTATGTCAGTTGCCAGGCATAGACCACTGAAGGACTCCCTGAAAACTTTTTCTTCGTCAACTTCTATCTTTGAGATCAGGGATGGGAAAATCCTGATAACATCCTCAATGCTTTTCAAGGACGCAAGAAGGCCTTTTTTGTCCTCCTGAAGGTCCCTGTTGTATGTCGAAGGTAACCCTTTAAGAGTAAACAGAAGATCAAGAAAGTTTCCGGTAACTTGTCCTGTCTTACCCCGTATCAATTCCGGTACATCCGGATTCTTTTTCTGCGGCATCATGGATGAACCTGTACAGAACTGATCTGGAAGGATTAACCATCCAAATTCCTGGCTGCTGTAAATTACCAGATCTTCACTGAATCTGCTACAGTGCAAAATAAACCTTGATGCAAAATAATGATAATCCAGGAGATAGTCCCTGCTTGATACCGAGTCCATACTGTTCTCAGTTATACTATCGAATCCAAGAGCATTTGCTGTTAACTCCCGGTCAAGAGGCAAGGTGGATCCAGCAAGAGCTCCTGCACCAAGTGGAGATACATTACACGACCTCAATGCATTTACAAGAAGTTGCCCATCACGAAAGAATGGGAAAAACCTCGACATCCAGTAATGTCCCATATTAATTGGTTGGGCCTGCTGTAAATGGGTGTATCCTGGAATAATGGTACCGTTATGATATTGTGCCTGCTTAAGTATTATTTTCAGAAGCTCTATGATCCCCTCACCAATACAGACAAGGCGATCTCTTAGAAAAAGCCTCAAGGCCGTTGCTGTTTGATCATTTCTGCTTCTTCCGGAATGTAGCTTCGCCCCCGTCGGCCCGATAATATCAGTTAACCTTTGCTCAATATTCATATGAACATCTTCAAGCTCAACTGAGGGTATAAAAGAGCCATTTTCTATCTCTTTTTTTACCCTCAGCAGCCCCTTCTCTATTTCAATGATCTCTTCATCCTTGAGAATACCAATAACTCCAAGCATCCTTGCATGAGCTATGCTCCCAGCTATATCGTACTTTGCAAGACACCAGTCCATATCAAGTGACTGGGTAAAATCCTGAACCATACCCGAAGTATCTTCGCTGAAACGACCTTTCCACATACAAGCTATTCTGCTTTCATGCCGATCTTGAAAAGCTCGTTCTTATCTTCTTCAGGATGTTTCTGTCTCCAGTTCTTTATTGGAAGGCCCCATAACTTTATAAAACCTTTTGCTGCAGAATGATCAAAGGAGTCCCCATCAGAATAAGTAGCAAGACCATGGTCATAAATAGAATCTTTTGAATATGCTCCCGTTACTACTGCACTACCCTTGTAGAGCCTGACCCTTATTTTGCCCGAAACATATTCCTGTGTGGAATCCACAAATGCATCTATACCGTCCTTGAGGGGAGAAAACCAGTATCCAACATATGCGAGATCTGCATAGGTAGATTCCAGATCTCTTTTAACTGAAAGAACCTGTTTGGGAAGGGTCATAGATTCAAGTTTTCTATGAGAATCTATAAGTACTGATGCTGCAGGGCATTCATAGACTTCTCTGCTCTTAAAACCAACAAGCCTATCTTCCAGCATATCTATTCTGCCAACACCATGTTTTCCCGCTATTGCATTCAGTTCTTTAACAAGTTCCACGCCTTCCATTTCCTCACCATTCAGAGCTACAGGATTACCTTTAAGGAAAGTGATCTCAACATTTTCCATTGCATCAGGAGCATCCCAGGGATCCACTGTCCACAGGAAGGCATCCGAAGGTGGAGCCATCCATGGATCCTCAAGAGCTCCACACTCAATTGACCTTCCCCACATGTTTTCATCAATGCTGTATGGTGTTTCCAGACTTGCTTTAACAGGTATACCGTGTTCTCTGGCAAAATCAAGCTCTGCGTCTCTTGTGAAATGCCAGTCACGAACTGGAGCAAGAACTTCGAGATCCGGATTTACAGCATTTGCACAGATCTCGATACGAACCTGGTCCTGACCTTTTCCTGTACATCCATGAGCTATTGCTACAGCATCTTCCTTTTTTGCTATGGTTGCAAGCTTTTTTGCTATCAATGGTCTTGATAATGCGGAATTAAGGGGATATTTGTCCTGGTAAAGTGCATTAGCCCTGAGTGTGGGAATAATGTAATCTGAAAAGAACTCCCCCCTGAGGTCCATCACATAGGCCTTTGATGCCCCTGTATTAAGAGCCTTGTTCCTTGCCCCCTGGAGATCTATCCTCTGACCTACGTCTGCTGTAAAAGTTATTACTTCATATCCCTGTGACTGAAGCCAGATCACAGCAACGGAAGTATCAAGACCACCACTGTATGCCAGCACTACTTTTCCTTTGTTTTCCATAATATCAACACCCTCCTGATCTTCAATAACTAACGAATATTTAAAAAAACCTCTCCCAAAGGGAGAGCCCTGAGATCACGCTGATCTTTCAAACATAAAATTCCCTTTAATGGAATCTTGTCCAAAAGAACAAAGATCATAATCGATTTCAGAATCAGACCTTAAATACAACAGTTACCTAAAGTTTCTTATTGAACCAATAATAAACTATAGTTACGGATTATACATATTATGAAACTGTTGTCAATAGGTCTTTCAGTTTATGATGGACTCAAGATCCTGAATGGTTGAAGATGAGACACTTTCATAGCATGTCATATCCATCTGGATGGGAGTAACCGAAACGTAATTTCGTGAAAGAGCCCAGACATCAAAACCCTCTACAAGCTGGTCTTCAGGTCTTCCGGAGATCCAGTAGAATACCCTGCCATGGGGATCGTACATTTTGTTTACCTTTCCTTCATAAATCCTGACTCCCTTTCTTGTAACCTTTAGTCCGGACAATTCATCAAAAGGGATATTCGGAACATTGACGTTCAGCAAAACACCCTCTTTCAAGTTGTGTGTTTTCAGCCAGTCGATAATACGGCATACTGTTATTGCAGCCGTTTCGTAATATTGCTTTTCATCTTCTCCGTGACAGTTGAGGGAAACTGCAATAGAGGGCCTGCCCATTATGACACCTTCCATTGCAGCTGAAACGGTTCCAGAGTATGTAATATCATCACCAACATTAGGCCCCCGATTGATCCCGGATATTACGAGTTCCGTACCTGGAGCCAGTTCCTCAAGACCAAGCACTACAGAATCGGAAGGAGTTCCGTCACAGGCATAGGTCCTGTGTTCAGAGGGGTAAGGGCCATTACTTACCTCCCATAATCTGAGAGGCCTGTGCAGGGTAATGGCATGCCCCACACTGCTCCTTTCTCTTCCTGGAGCAACCGTCAGGTAGTCAAAGCCGCATTTGTGCATGTATTCAGCCATAGTAGCTATCCCGGGAGCAAAAACACCATCATCGTTTGTGAGCAATATTTTCATATTTTTCCCCCTTCCCTGGATCACATTATCCAGAGATAGCCTGGCATGACCAAATGGTAAATGAAGCCTACCACTGGTCCCATTATGGCCTGTACTACTCCAAAGAACAGCAACCCTATTAAAATGAACATTCCGTATCTTTCAAGCATGAAATATTTCTGAAGAACCTTTCTGGGAAGTATGGGATAAAGAAGCTTTGAACCATCCAGAGGTGGCACAGGAATTAGATTGAATACTGCAAGACCAATGTTGATTATGACCATGAGCTGAATGAACATTATTACAGCAAAGTTCCTCAGTATAAATAGAGGTAAAAACCTGGCTATTATTCCTACGAGCAATGCTGTCAAAAGATTTCCTGTTACACCGGCAGCTGAAACCAGGAAAATATCTCTTCTCGGATTTTTGTAATAACGAGGATCGATCGGAACAGGCTTTGCCCAGCCAAAACGGAATAACAACAACATAAGGGCACCTATGGGATCCAGATGCGCCAGAGGATTAAGGGTTAACCTACCCCTCATCTCAGGAGTAGGATCTCCCAGACGATATGAAACATAGCCATGACAGAACTCGTGGAATGTAATTGCCCACAGAACAGCAGGCAGACTTAAAAGCAATATCGGCATAGAAGGAAGTCCGAACACACAAGTCACTCTCCTTTATTTTCTTTGATTTTATCAAGAACCCAGTTTATCTCGTCTTCTCGTGTTTCAACTGCACCATCCAGACGTGCATCTCTAAGGGTTTCAAGCATTGACCCTATTTCTGGCCCTTCTTTCGCTCCAAGATCCAGAATATCTCTTCCTGTAAGCATGGATTCTACCTTATGAAGACGCCCAAGGTAAAGAAGAAGCCTTCTTCTTACCCTGAAACGATCTGTGGCCGCTGCCCAAAATAGAACCGAAAGAAACTCATAACTGCTCAAATAACGGCGGATCCTGGAATTAGGAACAGGAGAACTACCTCCAAGATTCTGTTCTACTGATCCAATTTCAAGTATCGAAACTTCGGTGCATTTTCTTTCCCTTTGACTAAGATGCAATCTGTCCTCTACAGCAAAAAGCACTGACTCAGGTGATTCATAAAGCAGAGCTGCAAGAAATGCAAGCCAGAGTTTTTTACCGAAATCCGGAAATTCTCCCCCCAGACGTTTCAAAAGAAAAGTCATCCTTCTGACTATCAAAAGAGAGTCACTTTCTGTTCTTATTCCCGGAAAAAGAACCTCCCATACATCTCTTTCCCTCATTTTTTTAATAAAAAGATGAGGTCTCGTCTCAAGAAAACAAAGCTCCAGTTCACTTCGTAAACGGAAACCGGAAAGAAGGGATAACAATCCTCCCCTGACACAGTTGTTCAGTAGCCTCAGTGTATTATCTTCGATCCTGAACCCAAGTCTTTCTTCCAGCCTTATCCCTCGGATCACTCTTGTAGGATCTTCCACAAAGCTGAGATTATGCAAAACCTTAATGGAACTCTTTTCAAGATCCCTTCTGCCTCCAAAATAGTCTATAAGCTGCCCCCATGTAGAAGAATTAATGGATATAGCCATAGAGTTTATCGTAAAATCACGTCTATAGAGATCATGTTTAAGAGAATCACTGGAAACCGTGGGCTGTGCAACAGGATATTCATAGAACTCTCTCCTTGAAGTCGCTACATCTACCTTATGTCCATCGGGGAAAATTATTGTGCCAGTCTTATACCTGCTGTGAACAGCTACATTTGCTCCGTCTGCTTCCCAGGATTTTATATACCTTACTGCATCTCCTTCCACAACAAGATCAAGGTCAACATTTTCCCTGCCAAGCAGAAGATCTCTTACAACACCACCGACAATATATATTTTTACTGAAAGTTTATCGGCTCTTTTACCCAGTTTTACAAGCATTTCTAATAATTCCCGGGAAAGGTTCTCCTGAAGCAGAGTGGATACATCCTCCTTCCACGGAAGCTCCTTTTCTGCAAATCGGTCTTCAGGCGGAAGGGAGGCTGGATAGAGGGCTCTTAAAAGATCGGTTCTCGTAATTATTCCAGCCAGTACATCCCTGTCCATAACGGGTAATCTTCCAATATTGTGTATAACCATAGTATGGTGAGCCTCCGCAACGGAAGCCTCAAGGGGAATAGTCAAGACTCCCTCCGTCATGAACTCCTCAACTAAAGCAGGTCCAAAACCATGAAGTCTGGCCTTATCCAGGTCTTTCCTGGTTATAACACCTACAGGTTTATCCATTGCTATAACAGGAAGTGCAGAGTGGCCATACCTTATCATGGCCCGATAGGCGTCATCCACCGAAGTCTGCCTGTCTACTGCCATAACAGGAGACGTCATTACATCTCTGACAGTTACAGCAGGTTTTATTTTTTCGCTCAGAGAAGCCGCGAGCTGTTTCAAAAGAATCCGTGGGTCCCTGTCATGAAGAGTTGCAGAAGCAGCCTGGGCATGACCACCTCCACCAAGTCCATCGAGAAATTCTGAGACGTCAAGAATTTCTTCCCTGCTCCTTGCAACTACATAGGTCCGCTTCTCCATTCGAACCACAGAAATTGCAACATCCGCATCGAAATAGTCCCTCAAGCGATGAACAAAAAGAGACAGTCCCTCCACATAGTTTTCGGTGTCACTGTAGGAAAGAACTACCCTTGCACCATTGATATATCTCTGACTTGCGTTCTCGATAAGCACATCGAGAAGTTTTCGTTCGGAAGAGTCGAGAGACATTTCCACGTGGGAAGGAATAAGGGTCAGGTCTGCACCAAGTTCCCTGAGCCTGGCTATCATCTCAAAATCTTCTCTTCCGGTCCCTCCAAAGGTAAGACCACCGGTATCTTCATAGATCCCCATTGCAAATAGGGTAGCCTCATGAGCTGTAACGGGAAGTCCTTTTTCAAGGATCATCCTGACAAGTATGGTAGTAGTTGCCCCTGTGGGTTCCAGAACTGAAAAATCGGCATCAATATCGTCCATAGCCGGAGGATGGTGATCGTAGACATATATCTCTACACCTTTTCTGCCAACAAGTGAAGAAAAAGCACCTATTCTTGAGCGAGACCTTGCGTCCACCACTATAAGTGTCGTAACATCATCGAGGTTTATTTTCCTGGGTGTAAGAACTTTCCATCTTGTTCTGTAGCGTTTCAGAAATTCCCTCACGTTTCTGCTCGCTGCGCCTGAAAAGGACATTGTCGCACCTTCATGAAGTTTTGTTGCCGCTACCATACTTGCGAGGGAATCAAAATCACTTCCAATATGGCTTGTGATAAGTTTCATACTTTACCCACATCCAGAGGGAAGTATCTGAGGAACGTGCCAGGACGTTTTATTTCAGTCTGAAAAAAACCTGAATAATAAGGATATGAATCCTCTATAAACTCTTTTATGTTCCCGTACCTGGACTCACTTGTGTAAAGAGTAAGCGTAGCTGGATAGTCAGATCTTACATCTGTTCTTTCGGTCCTGAGATTATTTGTCACAAAAACATCAGCCTCATAAACCAGCTTTCTTTCCAGCAAACGACAACCGCACTGCACAGCAATGTCCTTAGAAAAGAAACGGACCTCCACCTTACAGAGATCAGCAGCGTCCCTGCATCTCTGGATCACCGATCCCAAACGGTCCTTCTGTTCTTCCAGAGGCATGTCATTATCCAGAACAATATCAGCTTTCTTTTTCTTCTCAAAAGGCGGAAGGAGGAAACTTTCCCGTCTTTTCAGTTCAGCCTCGTCCCATCCTCTGTGACTGTTCCTCTTTATCCTGTTTTCAATGGATGCAGAAATATACATTGTTTCATCTATCCAATTAGGCACACCGTTCTCAAATAAAAGAGGTATCTCTGCAACTACCCATCTGGAAAGCCTGGAAATCCTGTTATTCATTTCCTCCCTTACCAGGGGGTGCAGCATCTGGCATAGCCACTTGTACTCGTTTCTGTCTGAGAAGACTATGGAAGCAACTCTGTTGGCGTTTATCGAACCATCAGGAAGTATCACTTCTTCCCCCCACCTTTGAACAGCCTTTTTGAGTATAAGGGGATCATGCCATTTTTCATGGGTTACAGCATCTGCACTTATAACAGAAGCACCAGACTTCCTGAAAATATCTGTTATAGTGGATTTACCAGCTCCAACGTCTCCGGTAACTCCTAAAACCAGCATTATGGTCTTCCTCCCGTACCAGGTTTTCGACTTCCTTGTAGCTATCAGGAATCTCCCACAAAAATCTTGAGAAACCGTTGCTGTAGGACCTTCCGAAAAGCCTTCTGGTTTTTGCAGCACCCAGATAGAGCTTTTCCTCTGCCCTGGTCATTCCAACATAGCACAATCTTCGTTCTTCCTCCAGCTGGTCTCTGTCTTCGAGACACCTGAAGTGAGGAAATATAGCTTCTTCAAGACCCACAATGAAAACTACAGGAAATTCAAGACCTTTGGCAGCATGAAGAGTAAGAAGGTTTACAGTATCATCCTCAAAAGCTCCTGTTTCAAGATCAGTAAAGAGAGCAACCTCGGCAAGAACCTCTTCTAAAGCTCCACCCTCCGGGACCAGGGAAAGAAGTTCTTTAACATTGTCCACCTTGTCCTCCCAGGTCTCGGGATTTTCCTTTATGAGAAGATCCTGATAACCTATGTTGTCAAGAATATAATAAACTATTGACATAGGAGATGCTGCAAGGTCCAGGATCCTGTTCATATGAGCAGCAAGCTCGA
>CAZFJG010000014.1:10005-25983 GCA_964519285.1 uncultured Synergistales bacterium
GACATAGGAGATGCTGCAAGGTCCAGGATCCTGTTCATATGAGCAGCAAGCTCGATAACTCCCTTCCCGCTCTTACCACCTATCCCGGCTGCATCGGAAGCAAGCCTGGTCCATAACTCCCTTGAATTCAGATCTCTCATTGAGTCAATGGCCTTTTCCACCTTCTCGAGACTTTTTTTGCCAAGTCCTCTTGTAGGAACATTACCTATCCGGGATAGTGAAGCACTGTCAAAGGGATTGACCGCAAGTCTCATATATGAAATGACGTCTTTTATCTCCCTTCTGTCATAAAAAGAAGTTCCCCTTACGATTCTATAAGGAATATTATTACGAAGAAAGGTTTCCTCAAAAACTCTGCTCATTGCGTTTATCCTGTATAGAATAGCAATCTCTCCGTAACGGTAACCCTCAGCTTTCAGCTTTTTTATTTCATTGGCTATATAAAAGGTCTCTTCCTTTTCATTGGTAGTCAGGAAATTATTTACCTTTTCTCCCATTCCGCGAGAAGTCCATAGATCTTTCTGCTTTCTCTTTGAGTTGCTCATTATCAGTGAATTTGATGCATTGAGGATATTACCTGAAGATCTGTAGTTCTGTGCCAGAACTACTGTTTTGGCACCTTTAAAATCATGTTCGAAATTCAGGATCATTGACATATCAGCGCCTCTCCAGCCATAAATTGACTGGTCAGGATCACCAACGACCATTATGCTGCTCGACCTCCCTGACAGTTTCTTAAGCAACTGGTACTGGTTGCTGTTCACGTCCTGGTATTCATCAACCAACATCCAGGAGACCCTCTCCCTTTCCAGCTCCAGGACATCTTTCCTGGTTGAAAGTATATGCAGCGGCAGAAGCAGGAGATCATCAAAATCAACTGCTCCCTGACTTTTAAGGGATTCCTGATAAAGTTCGAAAATATTCTTCAGAGTGTCATCCATCAATCCTGGATCCATTGTAGCCGGATTACAGTTGCCCTTGCTTTTTGATATCTTATCCAGTACCCAGGATGGTTCTATCTGTTTTGGATCAAGATTAAGATCCTCAAGTATCTTCTTTACGAGGTTACGGGAATCTCCCCTGTCAAAGACAACGATATTTTTCCCAAGTCCAATATCCTCGAGAACATCCCTGTTTCTAAAAAGAAAGTTCAGTCCGAATGAATGAAAAGTTGAAACCTGTATTTTACTTGCATGCTCTCCGGTCAATCGTCCTACCCTTTCCCTCATCTCTCTTGCTGCCTTGTTTGTAAAGGTAACTGCAAGGATCTTGCGAGGATCCACATTTTTTTCTTCTACCAGGTAAGCGATCTTGTGTGTAAGGACTCTGGTCTTACCGCTTCCTGCTCCTGCCAAAACAAGAAGAGGACCTTCACAATAGGTTACAGCTTCCTTCTGAACCGGATTAAGCGTGGAAAGAATAGATCCTTTATCACTCATCTACTGGACTTCTCCCTTACCCAGCCTTCAAGGAGTTCTACCCATTCTTTAATACCGTCTCCGTTCATTGAATTTATCTTTAAGAATGGTACATCCGGGTTCAGTTTTTCAAGATCTTTCTCGAATACATCAATATCAAAGGAAAGATAAGGCAGAAGATCCGTTTTAGTCAGAAGTACTGCTCCAGCCTTATGGAAAAGGTGGGGATACTTCATTGGTTTGTCTGCTCCTTCAGGAACACTGTTTACAGCGACCTTATAGTCCTCACCAAGGTCAAACTCTACAGGACAGACAAGGTTTCCTACGTTTTCTACAAAAAGAAGACTGATCCCTTCAAGGTCCATTTCCCCGATTGCACCATTTACCAGGTTTGCTTCAAGGTGACATCCTCCATGTGTGTTAACCTGCACAACAGGAACACCAAGTGCATTGATCCTTTCAGCATCTCTGGCAGTCTCAACATCTCCTTCGATAACTGCGAATTTTATATCAGAGTATTTTTTCGTAGCTTCCAAAAGAGTCGTTTTCCCAGAACCGGGAGACCCTATCAGGTTTACCAGAACAATACGCCTGTCCCTGCAGAAAGAACGTACCTTTTCAGCTAAAACTTCATCGGCTTCCATTACTGATTTTTTTACGTCAACCACCTTGGCCATTTTAATTCTCAACCTCCATCGAATCGATTTCCAGTTCCATTCCGTGAAGCATTTCCACTTCCGAACTTCCGCAAAAGGGACATATAAAAGCCATGTCCTCTTCTCCCCATCTTCTGTTGCAGGATTTACAGAAAAATTCCATTTCCACCTGTATAATAACCATATTACTGCCTTCCAGTTCTGTACCTTGTGAGGCAGCAGTGTAGGCAAATTCCATAATATCGGGAATGACCTGTCGCATTTTACCTATTTTTAAGGTTACCCGGTTTATTTTTTTCCAGTCGTTCTTTTCCTTAAGGTCAAGTATAGATTCAATTACAGACTCGACCAGGGACATTTCATGCATGGTAAACCTCCATAAAGGAATGTTTCTGTATAATGATCTATCCGTTAAAGCTCAATCATCCACAAGCTCTTTCATATAAAGTTTCCCCAGAAAAAGATGATCCCTTTCAATAAAAAAAGGGCCCTCAGGCCCTTTTTTGAGGGTAACGAATTGATCACTCCATTGGATCAAGCAACCCGTATCCACCGTCGTTTCTTCGGTATACTACATTAAGCTTACCTGATTCCATGTTCTTGAAAATAAAAAAACTGTGACCCAACAGATCCATCTGCATGGTTGCTTCTTTGGGATCCATAGCCCGAACGTCAAATTTCTTGGTCTTTACTATCTCGCTTTCTTCAGGTTCCGGTTCACTTTCAAGTTCGCTCATAAGTTGATCTATATCAAGGGAAACATCGTGCGACTTGAGCTTTGCCCTGTCCTTAAGATAATCCTTGTGTTTTTTAACCTGTCTTTCGATGTTCTTGAGGGCCTTGTCAAAAGCCTTACGGATATCGGAATCTCTCTCTTCCCCCCTCATAACAACTCCGTTAGCATTGGAGGTAACTTCCACTGTGTATCTGCCTCTGTTGAAAGATACAACAACCTGGCTGTCCATAATTTTGCTGAAAAACTTCTCCAGCTTGGACATCTTGCTTTCCATATAGTCCTTAAGAGCGTCATTGATATCTACGTTTCTGGTTTTGATGCGGATGTCCATCCTAACTCCTCCAATCTGTTCCTGTTTTGAACTATTTTAACACCCTCCATAACTAACAGCAATTATACAAACACCAGAAAGATAAGCCCTCGGCAGATACTTCTGCAGACAACTTTATATTTATGGCTTATATTAGTCTGAAACTCAGTTATAATAGTTTCAAAGTCAATATTGAAAGGGGAAGGATCTATGAAACTTTCCAGAAGAGTAACCGCAATGGAACCTTCAGCAACACTTGAAGTGGTAGGCTTGGCAAAGGCAATGAAACAGGAAGGCAAACCAGTAATATCTTTCGGTGCCGGAGAACCTGATTTTGATTCACCTCCTTCTGCTCTGTCCTACGCTTCAGATGCTATGAAAAAGGGGTATACCCACTACACACCAGCTACCGGAATTCCTCAGCTGAAAGAAGAGATCAAAAGTTATTATTCCAACCATTTCAACCTTGATTATGATCTGAACCAGATAATAGTTGGCGCAGGAGCGAAACCCCTTCTTTATGAGGTTCTCGGCTGTGTCGTCGACCCTGAAGATGAAGTAATGATCTTTACTCCTGCATGGGTCAGCTACGTCGAACAGATCAAACTTTTTGACGGCAGGCCAGTCTGCATTGATACCTCGGACAACGGATTTATTCCAACAAGGGATCACATGGAAAGGAACCTTTCTTCGAAGACAAGGGCAATTATAGTCAATACACCCAACAATCCTACTGGAGCGGTTTACGACAAGGCAAGCCTGAATGACCTCGCTGATTTCGCCAAAGAAAATGATCTGCTCATTATAATGGATGAAATATATGAAAGACTCGTCTACGATGATAACCGACATTTTAACCTGGTTGTTGAAAGACCTGATGTAAAAGACAGAACACTGATCATCAACGGCGTCAGCAAAGCATACGCAATGACTGGCTGGAGAATTGGTTACGCCCTCGGAACTGTAAACCTGATTTCAAAAATGGGGTCCTTTCAGGGACATCTGACATCCAATCCATGTTCTGTAGCACAATGGGCCGCCGTAGGAGCCATGAGAGAAGCAGAGGATGATATTGAGAGAATGAGGAAGGCCTTTTCCGGAAGAAAGGACCTCATTATTGCCCTTCTGGATAAAATGCCTCATATCTCTTTCGTGAAACCCGGGGGAGCTTTCTATGTATGGTTAAACGTGGAAAAAACCTTTGGAATGCAATATAAAGGACAAAAGATAACTAACGATTCTGATTTCTGCAAGACACTGCTTGAAAAAGAGTATGTAGCTGCCGTACCGGGGAAAGCTTTCCTTTGCCCTGGCAATATAAGGATATCCTACTCAAACTCTGAGGAAGAGATCACAAAAGGTATGGAAAGACTGTCCCGTTTCCTGACAGCTCTCGAATAGCAAAATTGCAAGTACAACACGCAAAAGGGTCCGGCTTTGTTTTAATCAAGACCGGACCCTAACCTTTTTTAAGAACTCTTCCTGTTCAGTTAACAGACATTACCTCTTCTTCCTTTGCTTTCATAAGGTCATTGATCTGTTCAATAAATTCATCCGTTACATTCTGGACTTCATCGAGATAATCATGCATCTCATCTTCGCTGATCACGGAATCTTTTTCGAGTTTCTTGTAGTTCTCGTTTGAATCCCTGCGTATATTTCTGACACCAACCCTGGCTTCTTCAGCATATTTTTTCACCAGCTTAGACAGCTCAACCCTTCTCTCGTTGGTCAGTTCTGGAAGGCTGATCCTGATAACATCGCTGTCGGTCTGGGGATTTACTCCCAGGTTTGACGCCTGTATAGCCTTTTCTATGGCTTTTGTCGCAGTCTTGTCAAAGGGAGATATCAAGATCTGTCGAGCTTCCGGAATAGTTATACCTGCAAGTTGCTGAAGCGGGGTAGAGGCTCCATAATAATCTACCTTGATATCACTGACAAGTGCAGGATGAGCTCTTCCAGTACGGATACCACTAAATTCATATTCAAGGTGCTCAACAATTTTCTGCATCCTGGATTTAAGATCTTTCATCTCGTTTTTGGGCATTGTTTCACTCCTCCTCGGCATTTGTAACTATTGTTCCTACATCTTCTCCTTTGATAAGAAAATTTGCAAGGTTCTGCTTCTTGAGGATGTTAAGAACAACTATGGGAATTTTGTTTTCCATACAAAGCGAAAAAGCTGCTGCATCCATTACATTTAACTGCTTCTGCAGGGCTTCCATGTAGGTTAATTTACCAAGTCTCTCTGCATCGCTGTTTAATAATGGATCTTTATTATATATACCATCTACTTTTGTCGCTTTCAACAGGCAATCAGCACCAATTTCCGCTGAACGCAAAGCAGCCGCAGTATCTGTAGAAAAATACGGGGACCCTGTACCTGCAGCGAAAATAACAATTCTTCCCTTCTCAATATGCCTCAGGGCCCTTCTGCGAATAAAAGGTTCCGCGATCTGTCTCATTTCAACTGCCGTCTGAACACGGGTGGGTACTCCAAGTTTTTCAAGGGTATCCTGTAATGACAGAGCGTTGATAACGGTGGTCAGCATTCCCATATAGTCTGCCTGGGACCTTTCAATTCCCTGTTCGGCTGCATCTTTCCCTCTCAGAATGTTGCCTCCGCCGACTACCATGGCTATCTCTATTCCTCCACGGAAGACCTCTGCGACTTCTTCGCAGATAGACCTGATAGCTTTGAAATCAAGGCCTGCCGGTTTATCACCCGAAAGAACCTGCCCGGAAAGTTTCAGCAAAACCCTTTTATATGTAGGCATATTCCCACACTCCTGTCAAAAAGAAAGATAGTTTATGCTGTTAAAGGTCAAAAAAAGGGGCGAGACAAAAGTCCCGCCCCGGTAGTCTCTTTTATTCACCTATTGCAAATCTGCTCATGTTTCCAATTACCATATTTTCCCCGAGTTTAGCAATATGGTCTATAATAAGATCCTTGATCTTTTTATCTCCGTCCCTTATATATACCTGCTCCATAAGACAGTTATTCTCGTAGAACTTGTTAAGTTTACCCTCGGCGATCTTGTCTACAATATTCTCAGGCTTGCCCTCATCCAGAGCCTGTTGACGGAATATTTCCTTTTCCCTGTCAAGAACCTCCTGAGGAACATCTTCAGGTTTGATGTACTGGGGAGCGGCTGCCGCTACCTGCATGCAGATCTCGTGTCCAAGCTCTTTGAATTCATCGGTCTTAGCCACAAAGTCTGTCTCACAGTTAAGCTCTATCATAGCACCGATCTTTCCGTTTGTATGGATATAACTGAATACCCTACCGTCTGCCGCAGTCCTGGAGGCTTTTTTGGCTGCCTTTGCAAGGCCCTTCTCCCTGAGAAAATCAATTGCTTTTTCCACATCTCCCTTGGTATCTACAAGAGCATTTTTGCAATCCATCATTCCGCAGCCAGTTCTTTCTCTTAGTTCTTTTACAGTTTTTGCATCTATTGACATTCTTACAATTCCTCCCTGAAAACTTTATTTTATCTGCTGATTAGTTCCTTATTCACTGTCACTGCTGCTGTCATCGTCAGAAGTATCGGTATCTTCCTCGTATACCTTGTGAAGCTTCTCCTTGCGTTCTATGATGGAGACTGTCTCGTCATCTTCGTCCATTTCGACATCGCCTGACTGGTCTCCATCCATCCCCTGTCTACCCTCAATGACTGCATCAGCCATTGTTTTCGAAATAAGTTTAATGGCTCTGATAGCATCATCGTTTCCGGGTATCGGATAATCGATAAGTTCCGGATCACAGTTGGTATCCACTATGGCTATTACAGGAACACCAAGTTTCTTTGCCTCGAGAACCGCAATATGCTCCCTTCTGGGATCGATAAGAAAGAGGGCATCAGGAACAGCTTTCATATTGGCTATGCCGCCCAGATATTTCTCCAGTTTGGCATGTTCTTTGCGGATCATGGCAGCTTCTTTCTTGCTGTAGGACTCGAGAGCACCTTCTTCTTCCATTTTCCTGAGCTGGAGCATTCTGTTGACCCTCTTGCGGAGTGTCTTGAAATTGGTCATAAGACCACCAAGCCATCTCTCAGTTATGAAGAACTGACCACATCTCTGTGCTTCTTCCCTGATGGTTTCCTGAGCCTGCCTTTTTGTTCCAACAAAAAGGACACTGCCTCCGCCCTTCGATACTTCTCTCAGGAAATCATAGGTCTTCTCCAGTCCTTTAACAGTCTTCTGGAGATCGATAATGTAAACCCCGTTCCTCTCAGTGAAAATGTAGGGTTTCATCTTCGGGTTCCATCTTCTTGTCTGATGTCCAAAATGAACACCACATTCCAACAACTGTTTCATACTTACTATTGCCATTACTTATCCCTCCATAAAAAAAATTGTTTTCCCTCCATGTACATCACCTGACGAAAGAACCACTACAGGGATAGATCATGGCACCTCTCCCATCATCAGTACATGTGTGTAATAAGGGCCAGCGGAAAGTATATCACAAAAAAACCTTGACCTTCAAGCTTTAAAAAAGTAGTATTTAAGAGGTATTTTCGCTTACTAAACAGCAAATTAGGAGGATCTTGAAATGTCAGGTAATTCTTTAATGGATCAGCTTGAAAACCTTTCCAAAGAAAAAAAGGCAATGCTTAACAGGTTAAGAAGAGTTGAAGGGCAGCTTCGCGGAATCCAGAGAATGATAATAGAAGACAAACCCTGTTACGACACAATGCTTCAACTCTCAGCAGCCAGAAAGGCCATGCAGAAAACATGTATACTTATTCTGAAAAATTCCATCGTAGAATGTCTCGAAGAAAACACTGAACCAGATGTAGATAATATGGAAAAGCTTATCAGTGCTCTCATTGATATAGCACCAACAGGTTCTGTGGAAGAGGATTGATCTTCTATCTGAAAGAAAAAAGGCAATTTTCTGAAGGAGACCCAGCTAACCCGTGGCACCCAAAACACACCGCTTACCGTTGCTTCCTTCCGGACCTGGCGGAGTTCACGGGGTTTCGCCGCACGGGACTGAGCCTCCTTCAGGAAATTGCCTTAAATTATTCCTGAAATTGTCAAATAAAAAATGGCGGAGAAGGTGGGATTCGAACCCACGGAACGTCTCCGTTCAGACGCTCTCCAAGCGCCCGCCTTCGACCACTCGGCCACTTCTCCGCAACAGATGGTATTATACCAAGTTCTTTACCTGTTTTCCACACATAAATCTCGAATTTTTAATTTTTATGGCGGAGAGAGTGGGATTCGAACCCACGAGGCAGCTATCAACCACCTAATCGATTTCGAGTCGATCGCCTTCGACCACTCGGCCATCCCTCCGCGTTACGACTTCCTGTTTCTTCTCTTTTTAAAAAAAGACCGAAGCAGTTCTGCAGATCTTTTCGCCTGAAAACCGCCTTCAACTTCACACCTGTGGTTAAGCCTGCTATCTCTGACTATATCATACAAAGTACCACAGGCTCCTGCTTTTGGATCAGATGCTCCATAGACCACCCTTGAAAACCTTGCCAGGATTATGGCCCCGGCACACATAGGACATGGTTCAAGAGTTACATAAAGGGTACAACCCTGAAGACCCCAATGCCCCTTTTTACTACATGCATCCCTGATGGCAAGTATCTCTGCATGTTCAGTAGGATCGATACTTTTCCTGTTGCGCCCTCTTCCAATTATCTGTCCATTACAGACAACTACTGCACCTACAGGGACATTATTTTCCTGAGCAGACAGGCAGGCCTCGGCGAGGGCTTCTTCCATAAAATAATTGTCCAGTTTCAAAATAGAATTACCTGCCCATACCTGAACATCGCAACAGCGGCAATTTTAGCAGGAAAACCTGCAACTGAAAAGAGGATATATTTCAGTTTAAAAATGCTATAAAAATTTTCCACCCTTTACCACTTGTTCCTGTGAATCCTGTCCTCTGAAAATCGTCCTGAGGGTTCCTTCTCATAAGCGGGGTAACCAATGGAAATAAGTGCAAAAGGAATAATTCCTTCAGGCAGATATGTAAGCTCTTTAATTCCCTTCATCAGCTCATTTTTTGGATAAATACCTAACCAGACAGATCCAAGACCGATACTTCCGGCTTCTACCAGAATATTCTCAGTAGCTGCAGAACAATCCTGAACCCAGAAATCCTCATTATCCAGCCCGGAAGTATCACAACATACTAGAATAGCCAGAGGAGCACCCCTGAGCATCTGGGAATAAGGATGAAATTCGGGGATCTTATCCAGTATTTCTCTCTTGTCAATGACCACGAAATGCCATGGCTGTTCGTTATGAGCAGAAGGTGCGCTCATTCCTGCTTCGAGAAGGGTTTTTATCTTGCTCTCCTCTACTTTCTTCTCTGTATATTTTCTTATGCTTCTTCTTTCAAGTACAGGATCCATGAAAAAACCTCCCTGAAATTAATAGTTAAAGTAATTGATTTCTCACCAGACAGTTTAGTAAAAAAACACTGTTATGCAAAGAACAATACATATTATAACAAATTATTACTCCCCATCCTTTTATTGAGCACCTACTGTACATTTACTGGAAAAGAATACTTCAACCTGAAAAATAATATGTCTGTCTATTTTACATATTCTTGACAAACCAGGTTTTTCCCAACGATAATAAGCAATATTTTTATGATATTAGTTATCACTTTAATCAGGGAGGAAATCTATCATGCAAGAGATAAGAGCAGCTGTAGACAGATATTTTGAGGATCTGAAAAATGGAAATAACAACCTGATCACCTGTGAAAAGGTCACCGAAATGAAAAACAAGGGTGAGGACTTTTTCGTTCTCGACATTCGCAAACCAGAGGATTTTGAGAATCGACACATAGAAAACTCGGTGAACATTTTCTGGTCCGAAGTTGGAGATCATCTCGACGATCTGCCGAAGGACAAACATATAGTTGTAGTCTGTTACACCGGACAATCCGCAGGCCAGGTAGTATCTCTTCTTCGTCTTCTGGGATTCGAAGCATGTTCGCTCAAGGGTGGAATGACATGCGACCATGATTCCCTTCCCATGGATGCATCCTGTGATGTCGATGAACCTCAAGAAGAAACATGTGATACCTGAGGAATATAGATCAATTCCTCGTGGAGGACTTAAAAGCCGGAGCTGCCCCTGAGGGAGCAGCCCCGGCTTTTAAAAAAATAAGGTAATGTCCGTTAAAACGACTGTTTCGTTTTCTCAGGAAAAAAAGATTAGCATCCTTACTGGTACAAGATCTCTTACAAGTCTGAAAAAAGGATGTTTAATTGCAAGATCAGCATCATACAAAAAGCTCATGATATGTACCTCCTATTTGTTATATGCTTACTAAATGTAAGTATATAACAAATAGAATTTCTGTCAACTCTTTGAAGCATTTTTATTCAATATATCACACTCTGTTATCCACGGTTTAACTTGTTATCTTTGCTGACCATCTTGGCCCATGAATCCTTAAGAGAAACAATCCTATTGAAAACAGGGCTGCCTGGTTTCGAATCATAGTCTGCAACAAAATAACCCTTCCTCAGAAACTGGAATCTTGAAGGATTTTCAACATCCTTCAGCGACGGCTCAACTATTGCATTATTACAGACTATTAGAGAATCAGAATTTATATAATCCTTATAATCTGATCCTTCTTCCATTTCTCCCATATCACTGAGAGTAAAGAGGTTATCATAGAGCCGTACTTCTGCCTTTATGCCATGCTCGGCGGAGACCCAGTGCAGAGTACCCTTGACCTTACGACCGTCAGGAGCATTCCCTCCCCTGGTCGCAGGATCATAGGTACATCTCAATTCCACAATCTCACCTTTTTCATCCTTGACCACTTCCTGGCAGGTGATCAGGTAGGCATGTTTCAGCCTTACTTCCCTTCCGGGAGCAAGCCTGAAAAACTTTCGGGGAGGTTCCTCCATGAAATCTTCTTTTTCAATATACAGCTCTCTGCCAAAAGGTATCTTTCTCCATTCTGGATTTTCTGCTTCCGGGCTGTTAAGGGCATCAAGTTCCTCGAATTTTTCTTCTGGATAATTTGTTATTACAATTTTCAGCGGATCCAGAACTGCCATTACCCTGTCACTTGTCCGGTTAAGTTCCTCCCTTATACAGTGATGGAGAAACTCTATGTCTACTATACTGTTGGCCTTGGCAACTCCTATGTCCTTGCAGAACCTTCTTATTGAATCAGCGGTAAAGCCTCTTCTGCGAATACCGCATATAGTGGGCATTCGCGGATCATCCCAGCCTGAAACATATTTTTTGTTGACGAGCTCAAGGAGTTTTCTCTTGCTCATTACAGTATACGTAAGATTTAGCCTTGCAAATTCATACTGACGAGGACGGTGAGGAACACTTACATTGTCCAGAAACCAGTCATATAGCGGACGATGTCCCTCAAATTCCAGGGTACATATTGAATGGGTTACTCCTTCTATAGCATCCTCATAGCCATGGGCAAAGTCATACATGGGATAAATGCACCATTTATCTCCTGTCCTGTGATGATCTTTTTTAAGAACCCGGTATATAACCGGATCACGCATGTTGAGGTTTGGATGTGCCATGTCTATCTTTGCCCTCAGAACACATTCACCCTCTTCTTTTTCACCGTTTTTCATCTGTCGGAAAAGTTCAAGGTTCTCCTCAGCAGTTCTGTCTCTGTATGGGGAATTTTTCCCGGGCTCTTTAAGTGTTCCCCTGGCTTCCCTTATCTCTTCTGCGGTCTGGTCGTCGACGTAGGCTTTGCCCGACTCTATCAGCTCAAGAGCCCATTTATGGAATTGTTCAAAATAGTCCGATGCATAACACAGATTGGACCACTTGAAACCGAGCCATTTTACGTCTTCCTGAATAGATTCGACGTACTCTGTTTCTTCCTTTGACGGATTGGTGTCGTCGTAGCGAAGATTACAATTTCCGCCAAACTGTTCGGCAAGACCGAAATTCAGGCATATAGATTTTGCATGTCCTATGTGAAGATAACCGTTTGGTTCAGGGGGGAATCTCGTTACAACATGATCTACTACCCCTTTTTCCAGGTCCTCGCGGATTATCTGCTCAATGAAATTACCGCCAACGCTATTACGGTCATCACTCATTCAAAACCACCCTTTATCATAAGTTGAGCTTGTATTTCTCTTTACTATACTATAGACAATATACATTATTATATCAATATTCAGCCAGTGATCTAAGATAAATCACTCGACAATGGACTGAGTTTCTTTTCCTTTTTACCTGGACCGACAGTAAAAAGAAGTATAACACTAACAGGATTTCGGGAAACTGCCTGTTCGTAAAAGGAGTTCGTGTATTTCCAGATATTCTGTATTTTTCATGAATTCCGGCTCGTTGTATAATTAAGGAAAACAATATGCTGCCTTAATAATCATTCGCTGGTCACCAAAAAGAATCTCCTGGAGGTATTAAATATGTATGGAGCGATTGCAGGAGATATTATCGGTTCTGTCTACGAAGGAAGTCCCGTCAAAAGAAAAGATTTCAAGCTTTTCCACCCCCTGATGACATTTACAGATGATACAGTGCTTACAATAGCTACAGCTTATGCACTCTTGACGGACAGGAACTACGGAAAGGCATATTACAGGTTCGCCCGTCTTTATCCGAACGCCGGATATGGAGGCAAATTCAGAAAATGGTTTCTTTCGCAAGACCCGGAACCTTACAACAGTTTCGGCAACGGAAGTGCAATGAGGGTCAGCCCGGTTGCGAGATTTTCCAGAGATCCTGAAGTAGTTATCAAAGAGGCTGAAAAAACTGCCCTGCCTACCCACAACCATCCTGAAGGCATCAAAGGAGCCCAGGCAGTTGCTGTATGTGTACGTCTTGCTCTGAACAATAGTTCCAAAGGAGAAATCAGGGAATTCATTAAGAAGAGGTTCGATTATAACCTGGACCGAACTCTTGACGAGATACGCCCACTTTACACTTTTGATGCCACCTGCCAGGGAAGTGTTCCCGAAGCAATAACTTCCTTTCTGGAATCCCGGGACTATGAGAGTGCCGTGAGAAACGCTGTTTCACTGGGAGGAGATTCAGATACTCAGGCATGTATTGCAGGGGCTATTGCTGAAGCATTTTATGGAGTGAATGATGAGATAAAAAAGATGGTTAGAAAAGTTCTTCCTTCAGATCTTATGGAAATACTTGACATATTTTATAAATTTTATGCCTGATCGTTACTTTGAAATATCAACGATCTTCAAAGAAATGAAACGTTTAAATTCCCCAATAAAGACGGACCCTGAAGAGGGCCCGTCTTTAAAATTAAAAGTTATTTTTTTGTTAATTTTTCCAGAGCTTCTATAGCCTTTTCATAATCTGGATGATCTGTAACTTCAGGTACTATCTCGATGTACTGAATAACGTCATCCTTATCTACGATAAATACAGCCCTGGCGAGTAGTCTCATTTCCTTCATCAGGACTCCCCAGTTCAGTCCAAAGGATGCTTCCCTGTGATCTGACAAAGCTATGGCCTTATCTATCCCCTTGGTGGAACAGAACCTTGCAAGGGCAAAGGGAAGGTCCATAGAGACATTAAGGACTGCCACATCCTCAGGCTGATTCGCAGCATCCTCGTTGAACCAGTGGATCTGCATATCGCAAACCTTTGTATCCAGTGAAGGTGTAACTGATATTACCTTGAACTTTCCGCTGAAATCCTTCAGTATTTTTGGTTTAAGTTCCTGGTCAAGTACTGCAAAATCCGGGGCCTTGTCCCCTACTGCGAGGGAAGGTCCGCTAAGTGTCATCGGATTTCCGCCCATAGTTACTACACCTGTCTGTTCCATTTCTGAACCCCCTATACTTTATAATAGTATATTCATACTATCACAGAAATAACGTAATAAGTCATTTCCCACCTTTTTTGATCTAAAGTACTTAGTTTCTCAAGCAAACAATTCTCAAGAAAGATCAACTACTGATTTTCTTTCGGATCTGTCCACAAAAAGACTGAAAACATCAGGCCTGGCATAATGGCCTGTAACATCAAAGTCAAACCTGCTCTTGGGGATCAGGGTAAGGTCCAGATCTGCGATAATAGTCTCTTCCCTGTTATATACAGGTTCTGAAATGTATTGCCCAAGAGGACTGATTATCGTACTTCCCCCTGGACAGATGTTTTCAGGCTGTCCCTCGAGGTCAGAATAATATTTAAGATCTTCAGGGTACATGTCCTTTGAAACATACTGGTTACAGGAAAGTACAAAACACCTTCCCTCCAGGGCTATGTGTCTCATTGAGGCCTGCCACTCTTCCCGTGAGTCTGCCGTAGGTGCAAGGTAAATTACAGTTCCTTCATTATAAATGGCCGTACGGGCTAGAGGCATGTAATTTTCCCAGCAGATCAGTCCTCCCATTTTGCCATAGGGTGTATCTAAAACAGTCAGGGTGCTTCCATCTCCTTCACCCCACACTATCCTCTCACTACCGGTAGGTTTGAGTTTTCGATGTTTTCCCAAAAGCCTTCCGTCAGGACCGAAATAAAGAATTGTACAGTAAAGGGTTCCACCCTCACGCTCTATTACTCCTGTAACCAGGTAAATGCCATGTTTTCTTGCTGTCTGGCCAAGGATCTCAGTGGTCTTACCTGGAACAGTAACAGAATTGTCAAAATATCGGAAGAAATCTTCTCGTCCCTCTGGAGAACGGCTTCCGATAACCGTTCCAAATGAAAGCCCCCTTGGATAAGCCGGAATAAAAGCCTCGGGGAAAAGCACTATCTTGGCCCCTTTTGCAGCAGCATCCTCAGCAAGAACAAGAATCTTCTGAACAGTAGCAGACTTGTCCATGATCACAGGAGCTGCCTGTACAACCCCCACCCTTACACTGTTATTTGAACCATCCATAGACAAACACTCTCCTTAACATTGTTTACTCTGCAGGATCAAAACTGTCAAAGTTAAAAGCTGATCACTAATCACTATACAACTCTGTCCTTTCCGTTAGAACCCCTTCATCAATTCATTAATGATTATAAGTACTATTTTACGTGTTGATTTTATCAATATCTTTCACCTTAGAATTCAAATATGGATTACCTGCGGTTTTGTCAGGAGTTGAATGATACGGGTCAGAAAATCCACTTATGATCAAGCAAACCAAGGGGACAGAGCCCATGTTCCCGAACCAACCTTTACTGTTATCAGGATATTTAGCCAGGGTATCCAGCCTCCACTGAATATGTTCCCCCAATAAACTGCCTTAGGTGTCAAACTGACAAAAAGGAGAAAGGAAATCACAATAATAATTAACCACGCCGATTTTTCGAGGAGACCGGCTTTCTCTTCCGAGGTCTGCTCCTGGCACAAATCCCCGCAGAAAAAATCAAAACCCTTTTTTACAGAAAATACTGAAGCAGAAGAACCTGGTAAGCAGAAAAGTAACCACCAGGCCAGGAACAATTCCTGTACATTAGGACACTCCGGAAAAATCCAGCCAAACAAGAAAAGTAATCACCCACATATGTATCATGAACCAAACACTACTATCATCAAAAGGAGAACAACAAAGAGAAGACCCAGAATATGATCAAGACCTTCTACACTTTTGGGCAATTCAATTTTTCTTCTGCTTGTTATAGCCAGATAAATTAACCAGCCTGCACCTATTATGAACAGGGTTTTTAATATAAATGCAACTCCAAAATATCCTGCAATTACATCTCTCAACACCAGTGAAAGAAAATAAAAGGCTCCGGAAAAAGACACAGCTTTTGCAAGATCTCCTCCCTCTGCAAGAGGCAGAAAAATGATCTTTGCAAAAGAGATCGCAGTACCAAGGGCAGCCATGTACATCAATATGGCAGGCAGTCCTGAAAGCTTACCAAGTATCATTGATTTAG